>CANIXE010000330.1 GCA_947470885.1 Planctomycetota bacterium | reverse complement strand
TTCATGGGCTCGGCCAACGTCCTGGATGCCCGCCGCCTGGCGGCCGACCAGGTGGTCACGGCTCTGGGTGACTTGGTGGTGGCCTCCAATCCCGTGTGGGAGCAAGGCTCCGTGGCCATCCGCCCCGAAGACATTGAAATTCGGACCACAGGGGAAGGGATCAATCACCTCCCCGGCCGGATCTCCGATCGTTTGTTTCGCGGCGACCATTGGGAGGTCATCGTTGATGTCCGGGGTCAATCCCTGCGGGTCAAAACGGAGCCAGATCAGTACCATGCCGTGGACCAAGCGGTGTTCGTGGAGTTGCCCAAAGATGACCTCCTGGTGCTTCGGGATTGAGCGCGAACTGTCATCACATGCAGCGCCCCTGACGGGTTGCGGTGCCCCACGACCAACCACACTCCGCCCCCGTGCCCGCCATGCGGATCATTGATGGCAAGCCGACCACTCGGCTGAAACAGTGGATCACCGGTCTCGCCCTGGCCGGGACCGGCATGTTGTGGCTGGTGTGCTTTCTGGCCGGGCCCCTGGCGGCCATCGGTGCCCTCGCCTTTGCCCAACGCGGAGATTACGGGGAACTGATTTGGCAGTTCACCACCGACAATTTCTGGCGGATGCTGGGGTACACGTCCTTCGGCTGGACGCCTGATCACCTGTGGATCATTGCCCGCAGCATTATCCTCGCCGGGGTGACCACGGTGCTGTGCCTGCTCTTGGGATTCCCCTTGGCGTTTTGGGTGGCCGCGCGCTCGCCCTCCTGGCGGACCCTGCTGCTGGCCTTGGTTATGCTGCCGACGTGCGTCAACCTGGTCATCCGTACCTACGCGTGGCAGTTGATCCTGGGCGCCAATGCGCCGCCCTCGTGGATTGCTGCCTGGTGCGGATTCATCGACCCGGGGGGCAGCCTGTACCCCAGTTCCGGGGCGGTCTATCTGGGCATGATTTCGGCCATGCTGCCGTTTGCGGCATTGCCCCTCTATACCAGCGTTGAGCGTTTGGATTGGTCCCTGGTGGAGGCCGCCCGCGACCTCTACGCCGGTCGTTGGGCGACCTTCCGCCATGGCATCCTGCCCCAGGTGATGCCGGGCTTGGTGGCGGCCACCATCCTGACGGCCATTCCGAGCCTCGGGATGTTCGTGGTCAGCGACCTTTTGGGCGGGGCGAAATACATGCTGATCGGCAATCTGATTCAGCAGCAGTTTGGCGCGGCCAGCGACTGGCCCTTTGGGGCGATGCTCGGCCTCAGTCTGATCATCGCGACCTTGGCTTCCCTGGCGGTCCTCATCCGTTGGGGTCAGCAGGAGGGCGCACGATGAGGCCTCTGCCGCGCACGGTTTCGGTGACCGCCCTCAGCTGTCTGGCCCTGCTCTATGTCCCGCTCGTCGCCGTGGCGGTCCTATCTTTTAACAAGACGCGCCTGGGAACCGCCTGGGGCGGCTTCACCACCGGGTGGTACGAGCGCCTGCTGTCCAACACCACGGTGCTGACGGCGGCTAAGAACAGCCTGATCGTGGCCTGTGTATCGACGTTGGTGGCGACCGTCATCGGTACCCTGCTGGCCATCGGGCTGCGGCGCCTGCCCTTGGGCCGCCGGGGGCGCCTCCTGGGCGAGATGGCGACCACGCTTCCCACCGTGACCCCGGATGTGCTTTTGGCGGCGGCGCTGGTCGTTTCCTACGGCTTATTCCGCACGGTTTCCTCGGTTTTTGATCCGGGTTTGGTGACGTTGATCATCGGCCATATCACCTTCCAGATCAGTTTTGTGGCGGTGGTGGTCGGCAGTCGCCTGGCGGCCATCGGTACCGACCAGATTGAAGCTGCCCGGGATTTGTATGCCTCCACGGGTCTGCTGTGGCGCCGGGTGCTGTTGCCGCAGCTCGCCCCCGGGATCGTCGCTGGCGGACTCTTGGCCTTTACCCTCAGCCTTGATGACTTCGTGGTCTCGTTCTTCGTTTCGGGACCGTCGTCCACGACCCTGCCGATCCTCATCTACGCCTCGGTCAAACGTGGCGTGACGCCCGAGATTCATGCTCTTTCGACCCTGATCGTCGCCGCCACCATGCTTACCATCCTCGGCATCGCCCTGCTCGATCGCCGTAACCCCCGGAGCTCCCGTCCATGACCACCACCCTCCGTCTCTCCGGCCTCCTCCTGGCCGGCGCCTGCCTCTTCTCGGCCGAGAAGGGCACCGTCACCATGTACATGTACTCCGAGTACATCGACCCGGCGATCGCCGAGCAGTTCCTTAAGGACACGGGCTACAAGCTCGACGTCCAGGTTTACGAGTCCCAGGACGAGATGGTCAGCAAGCTGCGCGCCGGGGCTGGCAACCAGTACGACGTGCTGATCGGTACCGACGTGATCGTCACCAAGATGATCAAACTCGGCCTGGTGAAGCCCCTTGATCAGGGCCTGATCCCCAAGGCTGTGGGCGTTGACGAAAAGTTCCGCAACCCGCCCTTCGACCCCAATAATCAGTACTCCTGGCCCTACCTCTGGGGTACGATTGGCATCGCCTACGACACGACCAAAGCGCCCAAGACGCCCGCCACCTGGGCCTGGCTGCTCGATGAAAAGCAGCAGTTCGGCAGCTTCGTGTTCATGGATGAGCAACGCTCGATGCTCGGCACCGTGCTGGTCTCCCAGGGCAAGAGCATCAACAGTCGCGATCCGGCCGAGATCAAGGCCGCTGCGGATGCCCTGATCGCCGCCAAGAAGACCAAGAACTGCGTTGGCTTCGATGGCGGTGTGGGTGGCTTGGCCAAGGTCGTTGGCGGCGAAGCCGCTGCTGCCGTCGTCTACAATGGGGATGCGGCCCGTGCCATCGCGGATAAGCCGACCATTGGCTTCGCGGTGCCCAAGGAAGGCGGCAACCTGTGGGTCGATGTGTTGATGATTTCCGCCCAAGCGCCCAATAACGAAGGTGCTCACGCCCTGATCAACTACCTGCTGGACCCCAAGATCGCGGCCCAAAACACCAATGTCATGAAGTACGCCAACGGC
>CANIXE010000329.1 GCA_947470885.1 Planctomycetota bacterium | reverse complement strand
TGCAGAAAGAGGGTTTTTATTGACTCTCCTTGCCGCTTTGCCACCTTCGTCCCATGCGCCACGACGAAGCCTTCAAGCTGCTCCTGCACGATAATCCCGGCGACCTCGTCACCGCCTTTGCCTCTGAGCTGATTGGGCAATTCGGCAATCCCGACCTCGTCCAGATCGAATCCGTGGAAGTTCTCCCCCGGGTCAAAGGGTTGCGTCGGTCCCGGTTCATCGATTTCGCGGTCACCGTGCGCTGGCCCCCGGGAGAACGCGGTCTGGGCGGCCAGGCCGTGGTGATTCTGACCGAACATTTTTCCGCCCCCTCTGCGGTGGAGCTCAGTCGGGTGGCCTTGTACACCGCCGCCATGATGCATCGGCATCCGGGTATTCCCGTCCTGCCCGTCGTCGTGGTGTCCCGATCCCCCGCCCGACCCATCCCCGATCGACTGATCAACCAAGTCGCTCAACTGACGGTTTTGGATTTCCGCTGTCGCATGTTCTTCATCGATCGCGACTGCCTTCCCGCTTGGGATCGCATCAAATCCCCGCTGCTGGCTGTGCTTTCCGCGCTCTTGCGCCATCAACCCAGCCATCGGGTTGCCTATGAGGCCACCATGCGCCTGCGGGCCAGCCGCAACGGACGCAACCAACTGGCCACGCTGCTTCCCCTCATCCAGGTCCTTGCTAGCCTCTCTGCAGCTGCCGTTGCTGAATTTCATACTCTTTTGTCCGAGGAACCAGACATGATCAGCGTCGTCGATATGTTTCGCGCCGAAGGGAAAGCCGAAGGAAAAGCCGAAGGGAAAATCGCCTCCATCCTGGAATTGGTCCAAAGTGGAGACCTTGCCCTGGAGCGTGCCCGGATCCGGCTGCATCATCTCTTGGATCAACGTCAGATCAGCACCGAACAATTCCAGCAAGCACTTTCCCACCTCACCAAGGTCTGACCGTGTGAGGAGATAAAGGGGCCACACAAATTTAACCCAGCTGTCCCCAGGCTTCTTCCAAGAGAATCACCCCTGCCGTTGGCATGGGTGATTCTCTTGGAAAACAGCTACGACACCCCACTCCGCCTCATCCCAACATCTTCCGTGCCTGCTCAGCCTGCGTGGCCGTCAATTTCCCCTGTTCTTCCAAGCTGGTGACCTGGGCCTTGGCTTGGTCCACTGAAAAGTGTCCCGCGTGGACCAGATTCCGCAGGGCGTTAACCACGCCCTTAGCCTCGCCCACGGCCTCACCTTCGGCCTTACCTTCGGCTTTGAGGAGATCGATGACACTGACCATGGCGGGATCCTCGTGAAGAAGACGGTGAAATACTGTTATCCCAGACGATGTCAGGCTAGCCAGATTCTCCAGCAGGGGAAGTGCATCAGGAAGCATGCGTCGACCCAACGGGCTGGCCAAGAGCAGGCCAACCGCCCGGTGGGCGCGGTGGGGCGGATCGAGATCCGTAAGCAGGGCAGCCAGGATGGCGAGGATGGCGTTTTGGTTCTGCCGCCAGCGGTGCAGCAGGTCCCGGGGCAGGGTCAGGACCCGAAACGTCAGTTGGAAGATGATTGAATCCCCGAGGCGGGTTTCGAGCACCGGAAGGACTTCGGCCGCATCGGCGATCACCAGCACCGGCACGACCACGATGCCCGGATGGCGAAGCATGAGGGCCGTGGTGTAATGGGCCACCCGTTCGGGGACGACATCCCGACCACGGGACCAGTGTTCGGTCAGAAACAAGATCCGTTGCCGGCCATCCGCCCAGGAATAACGGATCGCCACATCGAAAAACCGGCTGCGCTCGGCCCCAGGCAATACCGGCAGCACCTCCACGGATTCGATTTCGAAACGAGCGGGAGGTCCTTCCGACGCCAGAATCTCAGGCAGAAAAGCCCCCAGGAACTCCGTCGGGGCCAACCGCACCAAGGCTTTGAAGGCTTCGTCGTGGCGCATGGGTTTTTATTAACCCAGTTTCCAGTCTGTGCAATCCTACGGCCGTTTTTCAACCCTGGTCCGTACCGTGCGTCGACTAAAGTGTCAGCATGCGCCTCTTCCCCTTCGCCCTCATCTTTCCACTACTTTCCACCCTATTGACCGCGGTCGAGGTCACCGACCTGACCTGCCGGGATGGCGACCTGACCCTCACCGGTCGTCTGGCCCGACCGGCGGGTGCCGGGCCGTTCCCCGCCGTGCTGGTGGTCCACGAATGGTGGGGCCGCAACGCCTACGCCGAACGCCGGGCCAAGGAGCTGGCCGAACAGGGCTACGTGGCCCTGGCGGCGGATTGCTACGGCGCCCCCGCCAGCCTGGACTTCCCCACGGCGGTGGAGCGTTCCAAACCCTTTTACACCGACCCCGGCTTGTTCGTCCGCCGCCTGGCCCCGGCCCTGGCCGCCCTCCGGGCCCAACCCGGGGTAGACGGCGCGAAGGTCTCGGCCATCGGCTTCTGCTTCGGCGGTTCCGCCGTGCTGCAACTCGCCCGGGAAGGTCTGGACCTGAAAGGCGTGGTGTCGTTCCACGGCGGTCTGAAGTCCGGGGCTCCGGCGAAGGCTGGCGCGGTGAAGGCGCGGATCCTGGTGGCCCACGGCGGTGCGGATCCCTTCGTGCCGCCTGCAGATGTGGCCGGCTTCGCCCAGGAGATGCTCGCCGCCGGCGCCGACTGGACCTTCCTGAGCGTGCCCGGAGCGGTCCATGCCTTCAGCAATCCGGAATCCGGCCTGGGGGTCACCAACGTCCCCGCCGGCGTGCCCTTCGCCGCTGCCGCCCATTACGACGCCAACGCCGAAACCCGCAGCCTGGCGGCGATGAAGGCCTTTCTGGCGGAGGTCAGCCGCTGACGGTGGTTTCTTCCGGGGGCCGGGTCCGCCAGCGCTTGTGCCACCAGGCCCATTGCCCGGGATGGCGGCGGACCAGGGCTTCTTGATAGGCCGTGGCCCAGGCGGTGATCGCCAGGATGCCCGCTTCCCGGTTCGCCGTCTTGGGGAACGCGGTGCGCGGCCCGACATGCAGCACCCAGCGCCCCGCCCGACG
>CANIXE010000328.1 GCA_947470885.1 Planctomycetota bacterium | reverse complement strand
CAGGCCGTTGACGTAGATTTCCTTGGTGTGTCGGCCTTCCGGTTCCAAAAAAATCTGGTGGGCCTGACGGTCGGCGAAGCGCACGACTTTATCTTCGATGGAGGGGCAATACCGGGGACCCACCGAGGCAATCTGGCCGTTGTACATCGGCGCCCGGTGGAGATTGGCCAGGATGTGGGCGTGGGCCTGGGGCGTGGTGTGGCAGGTCCAGCAGCTCACCTGGGCCTGGGTCAAGGCGGCGGTGCGGAACGAAAAGGGCAGGGGCACGTCGTCCCCGGGCTGTTCCTCGCACAGGTCCCAGCGGATGGAATCCGCGTGGATTCGGCAAGGGGTCCCGGTTTTGTGACGGACCAGGCGCAGGCCTAGTTCTTTCAAGCTGGCGGACAGGCCCTGGGCCGCAGCGTCTCCCATCCGGCCGCCGGTGGTTTTGGATTCCCCCTGGTGCATCAGGCCTTGGAGGAACGTGCCGGTGGTGACTACGATCCGGGGCGCGGTGAGGGTGCGGCCATCCCGCAGGCCCAGGCCGCGAATCGCCCCGGCATCGTTCTTCAGCAGGGTCCAGGCTTCCCCTTGGATCGGCCACAGGTTCGCCGTGGTTTCCACGGCCTGCTTCATCCACGCGGCGTAGGCTGCCTTGTCGCACTGGGCTCGGGGGCTCCACAACGCGGGGCCTTTGCTTTTCGCCAGGGTCCGGAACTGGATCCCGGTGGCGTCGGTGGCCAGGCCCATCAGGCCTCCCAGGGCGTCCACTTCCCGGGCCAGCTGGCCCTTGGCCACGCCGCCGATGGACGGGTTGCAGCTCATTTTCCCGATGGTGTCGAGATTGCCCGTGACCAGGGCGGTGCGACAGCCCAGGCGGGCGCTGGCGGCGGCGGCTTCGATGCCGGCGTGACCGGCGCCCACCACGATCACGTCGTAGGTCGCCCCCGCCGTGGCCATGTCAGGGATTCGGGTGGAAGGCGGGATCGCCCAACACCGCGCCCGGGGGCGGCAGTTCGGGCCGGACGGCGTAGCCGTTCAGGCGGGTGCCCGCCAGTTTGGCGACCACGGCGTCGGCCCGGTGGTCCTGGATGCCCACCACGGAATGGGTGTTGTTCAGGTTGAACCGGCCCAGGGGGAAGGCGTCCGCGGCGAGGAGGATTTTCTTGAGCTGGCCCAGGGTCACCCCGTGGTTGCGGCCAATGGCCAGGCGCAGCCAGACGAAGCGGACTTCCACCAGGCCGGTGGGGCCGAGTTTTTCCAGGGCGGACCGGGCAGCTTTGAAGTGTTCGATCTGGACGTCCACTAGGGCCTTGTAGCCCTCCACGGCGATCGGTCCCAGGTGGTCCAGGTCGATGCCGCAGGCTCCCGCCAACCGTCCTGCGGTCCACTCGCCGGGGGGAAGGCGCAGGGCGATGCGCACGTAGCCGGGCTTGCGGGGAGGATGATCGGACATGGGCGGGCGACCCTAAACCGATCGGCGCCCCTGTCCATGCGGGAAGCGTGGTGGACCATGTGGCATCTTGTCGAAAACGTCCGGTCGTCCAGGAAGCAAAGCATGTAGTGGGGAAATGCGAGAAACCAGCCCTTTGCGGACGACCGGACTGGCGCCGCGCGGTGATTGCGCCGGGCTTGCCGTCGGGATCGGGGCGGAAGCATCTTTGCCGGAGACCGCCATGCTGTCCGAACTCGTCGCTCCCGCCCATGCCTACGCCTTCAACGGCCGATTTCTGGAGATGCTGGTGGGGGATTTCACCCCGGCGGACTGGCGGGTGCTGGATCCTGTGGGTCACGATCCCCGGTGGTTGCTGGGCCATATCACCAGCATTCGCCACCGCCTGGTGGGCCTGGTCGGCTTGCCTCCGGTGGCCGCGGGTTGGGAAGCGTCGTTCCAGCGGGGGACGACCCCCAAGGACATCCCCGGGGACTTCAACCCGGCGGAGGTCTACCGGGCGTTCCAAGTCGCCGGTGGGTTGCTGGCTGGCCGGTGGGAGGCCCTCACCGCCGAGGATCTGGCCAAGCCGATGGGCCGGACCATGCCCGATGGCAGCACCACCATCGGTGATGGTCTCCGTTTCCTGGCCTGGCATGAAACCTACCACCTGGGTCAGTTGGGCATCTTCCGCCGGCTGGCGGGTAAACCCGGGGCTGTCTGAGCCCCGGGCATGCTCTGCGCTAGGAACCCGCCATGCCCACTTACGAATACGCCTGTCCCACTTGTGGGATCGTGGAAGCCTTCCAGTCGATCCGCGATGCGGCCCTAACCACTTGCCCCCAGTGTGAAAAATCCCCAGTGACCCGGATGGTGTCCTTGGGCGGGGGCGTGATTTTCAAGGGAAGCGGTTTCTGGGAAACGGATTACAACCGTAGTAAAGATTACAAAGACAAGACCAAGGACGCGGCCAAGCCGGCCACCCCGGCCCCGGTCGAGGCCCCGCCGGTCCCCCAGACCAAGGCCCAGGCCAAGCCGGAGAAGGCCTCGCCCACCGAGGCGAAGCCGGCGTCCACGGCGAAGCCACCTAAGTCAAAATGACCGAGATTGTCCCCAGGGCCTGCTCAGGGCCGGGGCGATTCATTGTAAGATATTTTCAAACAATGGCTTGAGATAATTCCCGGTAACTGGCACGGCGGATGCAAAGCAGGCCCCCGTGGCCAGCCCCCCAGGGCAGACCGACGCAACCACCACCTTTTCCTTCGTACAACCCCACCCCAGGAGCATTTCCCATGGCAGCCAAAAAGATCCTCTTCAACGAAGACGTCCGCGACAAGGTGAAGAGCGGCGTGCAGAAGCTCGCCCGCACCGTCAAGGCGACCCTCGGGCCCTCCGGCCGGAACGTGGTCATCAACAAGTCCTGGGGCACCCCCAATGTGACCAAGGACGGCGTCAGCGTTGCGGAGCAGATCGAGTTCCGCGACCAGTTCGAGAACATGGGCGCCCGCCTGGTCCGCGAAGTGGCCAGCAAGACCGGCACCCAGGCCGGCGACGGCACCACCACCGCCACCGTCCTCGCCGAAGCCATCTTCGTCCAGGGCCTCAAGGCCGTGACCGCTGGCGTCAGCCCCATCT
>CANIXE010000327.1 GCA_947470885.1 Planctomycetota bacterium | reverse complement strand
GTCGATCTCGAGGATCATGACGCGGACCTTGTCGCCGGCCTTGACCACTTCGTTCGGGTGGGCCACGGTGCGGGTCCAGGACATCTCGCTGACGTGGACGAGGCCTTCGATGCCGTCTTCCAGGCGGACGAACGCGCCGTAGGTCATCAGGTTGACGACCTCGCCGGCGTGGGTGCTGCCCACCGGGTAGCGCTCGCCGATGTCTTCCCAAGGATTGCGCATCTTCTGCTTGAGGCCCAGGCTGATGCGGTTCCGTTCGGCGTCGTAGTCGAGGACCACGACTTCGATCTTCTGGCCGATGTGGACGACTTCCGTCGGGTGCTGGACGCGGCCCCAGGACATGTCGGTGATGTGGAGCAGGCCATCCAGGCCGCCCAGGTCGATGAACGCACCGAAGTCGGTGATGTTCTTGACCACGCCTTCCCGGAGATCGCCGACCTGGAGCTGCTTGACCAGGCTCTCGCGGTTCTTCTTGCGCTCTTCTTCGAGGACCTTGCGGCGGCTGACGACGATGTTCTTCCGCTCGATATCGATCTTGATGATCTCGGCTTCGACTTCCTGGCCGATGTACTCGCCGACGTCCGGGGCGCGACGCAGGTCGACCTGGGAGGCGGGGAGGAACACGGGCACGCCGATGTCGACGAGCAGACCGCCCTTGATCTTGCGGACGACCTTGCCCTTGACCCGATCGCCTTCCTTGTTGCTGCCGAGGACTTGGTTCCAGCCGATCTGGAGGTCAGCCTGGCGCTTGGACAGGACGAGGTCGCCGGTGGGCTTGACCTCGACGATCATGACCTGGACGCGGGAACCGATGGACTGGTCGGCGTCGGTGAATTCTTCCTTGGGGACGACGCCTTCGGACTTGTAGCCGATGTCGATGACCACGTCGTCGTTGTGGTGGCCGACGACGAAACCAGTCACGATGGTGCGGGTCTCGAAGGCGCCCTTGCCGGCGTCGAGGGTGGCCAGGAGCGCCTGTTCGGCGTCCTTGGGGTTCGTGCCGAGGATGGCCTCCAGCTCGGAAGCCATGAGGATGTCGTCGACGACATTGATTTGAGTTTGCAGGATGGCCATGGGAATCTCCACGTAATTCCCCCAAAAAGCGGGGTTTTACCGGGGTAGCGGCGAGTCCGGGAGCCACCCCGGAGAGCCTGGTTCTCGCGTTGACGCCGTGCCGGACCATCCGGAAGGGCTGTCAGCGAAAGGTCCAGGAGCCTATAAACGAACGGATGCGGTCAACTCCGGGCTGAAGAAGCCGCTCAGGCGCCGCAATGGAACGTTGGATGTCCATAACGGAGCACTCTTTGCGGCGTCAGTCCGGTCGTCCTTCAGCAGTGAGTTTCTCGTATCTTCCCGCTGAACACTTGGCTTCAATGACGACCGGACATTTTCATTGAGGCACCTTGAGAAGCCGCTGGGGACTGTCAAAGCCGGTCGGGAATGGTATCCCGATATCCATGGTCCTGTCCCGCAGCCTATTCGTCCTGGCTTTGGGCTTGCTGGCGCTGCCGGCAGCTGACGAAGAATCCTGGTCGGACACCTTGATCCCGGATTCCGCCGGGTTGTTCCTGGGGATCCGCCACCTGGGCCAGGGGCCCTGGGAGGAAATCGGGAGTCCCCTCCAGGTGGGCCTGACCGTGGGCTGGCCCGGCCTTGTCTGGGGCATCGAACCGATCCTGGGGATCGCCGAAGCCCAGGGGGCGGGGGTCAGCCGGAACCGGGGCACGGGGACGTTCTCGGTGCCGATCATCGGCTCCTACGAAGCCTCCACCGCCACCGGCCAGGTGGATGTCACCATCTGGGAATACCAGGCCGGCCTGCGTCGTCGCTGGCAGTGGTCCGTCGTGGAATTCGCCGTTGCCGGGGGACCGGTGCTGGTCCAGACCACCGTCCGCCGGACCCCGGCGGCATCGATCTTCCCCCGCCAGGATCCCGACCCAGCGGACACCGGGCGGGGCACCGCCGTCGGCGGCTGGTCTGCCCTGGGCGTCGCCTGGGTCCATGCCGGCGCCCGGTTTGGCCTTGAAGGCCGTTATACCGTGGCCCGCACGGTGATGTTCGAGGATCCGGCGGATTTCGGCGGCTGGCAGGCCGGGGCCCAGTTCGGGATGGGGTGGTAGACTCTCACCCCTTGGCGGTATTCAGCATCCGGGCGGCGTCGATGGCCCCGTAGGTCAGGATCATGTCCGCCCCGGCCCGCTTGAAGCCCACCAGGGATTCCAGCAGGCACGGGCCGTATTCGATCCAGCCCCGTTCGCTGGCGGCCTTCAGCATCGCGTATTCGCCGCTGACGTGGTAGGCCGCTACCGGCAGGTTGCTGGCCTCGCGGACCGCCCGGATCACGTCCAGGTAGGGCAGGCCGGGCTTGACCATCAGCACGTCGGCGCCCTCGGCCTCGTCCAGGGCGACCTCCCGCAGGGCCTCGCGGACGTTGGCGGGGTCCATCTGGTAGGTATGCTTGCCCACCGGCACACCGGGTCGGGTCCGGGGGGCGGAATCCAGGGCGGCGCGGAATGGGCCGTAGAACGCCGAGGCGTATTTGACGCAGTAGCTGAGGATCCCGGTGTCGGTGAATCCGGCGGCATCCAGGGCGGTGCGGATCGCGGCGACCCGGCCGTCCATCATGTCCGAGGGGGCGACGATGTCGGCACCCGCCCGGGCCTGGGCCACCGCCATCGCCGCCAGGAGGGGCAGGGTGGCATCGTTGTCCACCCGGCCCTCCAGCACCACGCCGTCATGGCCGTCGCTGGAATAGGGATCCAGGGCGACATCCGCGATCACCAGTAGGCCCGGGTACGCGGCCTTCACCGCGGCGATGGCCCGTTGGGTCAACCCTTGGGGATCCAAGCTGGCGGTGCCCTGGGGATCCTTGTTGAGATCCGGGATCTTGGGGAACAGGGCCACTGCGGGGATGCCCAGGGCGTGGGCTTCGCCGGCGATGGCCACCAGGCTGGCCAGGTCGTGGCGGAGGACCCCGGGCATGGCCCCGATGGTTTCCGTGGGGCCGTCATGGACGAACAGGGGCAGGATCAGGTCGGCGGGGGTCAGGGCATGTTCCCGGACCATCGCCCGGATCCCGGGCGAGCGGC
>CANIXE010000326.1 GCA_947470885.1 Planctomycetota bacterium | reverse complement strand
TACTCCGAAGGTCAACACAATGTGAGGCTGTCCCCCCCGCAACCATGATCCGGGACGCAAACCCCCAACTTATGTCCGGGGCGCATCGGGTTAGCTTCATTCAACGCATGAGATTCAGTCCTATTGCCGGGCTAATTTCCGGAGATTCTCCAAAACCTCACGCAATTCCCCGTCTGCGGTGAGGCGTTCCTCGGTGGTGCGGATGGCGTTGATCACCGTGGCGTGGTCCCGGCCGCCCACCATCGCCCCCAGGGCCTTCAGGCTATGTCCGGTCAATTCCCGACCGAGCAGGAGCGCCAGACCCCGGGCATGGACCACCTCCCGATGCCGGCGTTTCCCTGCAAGTTCTCGGGGGCGAAGGGAATAATGGTCGGCGACCAGATGCAGGATCCGCTCGAAGCTCACCGCCGGACGGCCAGTGACCTCGGGTAGCGCCCCCGACGTATTGAGGCGTTGGGCCAGGGCGGTGGCGCTGGCCATATCAGGGGCCAGTTGTTCGACAACCGAAGCCAAACGTTCTGGCGGGATGGTGGCGACCTGACGTCCGGCCAGGCGGCGGACCAGCGCCAATCTGGTTTCGATCTGGGCCGGCTCGATGCCCACCGTCAATCCCCAGGAAAGCCGGGACACCAAGCGATCCTCAAAATTCTGCAGGCGTTTGGGCGGCAGTCGTCCGGCGACAACCAATTGCGCCCCCCGATCCAGGGTCGCATTCACGACGTGGAACAATTCCTCCTGGGCCAGGGCCCGGTCGGTCAGGGCATCGATGCCATCCACCAGGATCACCGTCGCCTGTTCGATGGCCCGGCGGATGTCAGATGGTCCTTGGCTGGCTAGGTCCTGGGCCAGATGGGCCACCAAATCATCCCCGGTCATCAGTACCGCCGCGCCAGCCCCCAACATCTGATCGAATTCCCGGGCGATGGCCCGGAGCAAATGGGTTTTCCCACATCCGGCGGGACCGTGCAGGTACAGGGGATTGTGGTCCAGTCCGGGGGCCTCAATCACCCGTCGACAGGCAGCCCAGGCCAGGCGATTGCCCGGATCTCCAAGGAATCCATCCATGTCCTCATGGGTACCACTAGCGGTGGCGTCACTGCCCAGGATTATGACCAGGGGCGGTCGGCATTGTTGAAGAAACGCCTGGCACAGTCCGAGGGCGTATTCCTGAAAAGCCTCGTTCCAGGGCTCGCTCCGTCCCACCACCCGAATTTGACCATCCACGAGGCTCAAAGTCATGGCGGGGAGGAGGACTTCCGCCAACTCCGATGGCAATCGTTGTTCCAGATGGAGCTGGAGTGCTTGGACAGGATCGGGGGTCGGCGGCGTCATGCAGGCATGGTGTCACCGCCCGCGTCGGCTCCAGAAGGGACTTGTCTCTCTGGGACGATTCATCTAATTCTGCCTCATATTCGCGGACGGCGCACTTCCTGCCGCACACCAAAACCCTGATTCCTGACCACGCACCAAGGCCACCCATGTCATCACTGCGGGAAGTGCTGCAAAAGCACCTCAAACAACACAAACTCAACGCCCGTCTGTTGGCCGAACGTCTGGGGGTCAGTTACCCCACGGCCCTGAATCTGGTCAACAAGGGGACGGTCCCCCGGAGCGAATCCAATCGCGAGGCCCTGCAGAAGGAGCTGGGTTTGAGCGGCGAAGTTTGGGCGACACTGCTGGCGGCCAGTCAGCGCCACGCCGTGGCGATCCCCGCGGAAGGCCCGTTGAATCTCCAGCAACTCCTTCTCAAGCAGATGCTGACCCTCGGCCTCACCGAACGGACCTTGGCGGCTAAGGCCGATTTGCCATATCCGACGGTGACCGGCATCACCCGCAAGGGCGCCGTGCCCCGGGGCGATGCCCTGTCTCGCTTGGCGAAGGAGTTGGGCATTGATCCTGCAGTCCTGGAATTGGCTGCCGGTCGGAGCAAGGCCAATCGCTCGATCCGGGGTTCTGCTCCAGAGATGGTGGACACCGAGGCAGAACCCTCGGAAGGTCCGACCCTGGCCCAGCTTGCCTTGGATGTGATCACCCGCAGTGGATTGAGTGTCGCTGCGTTCGCCCGCGAGCACCAGATTCCTTACCTGAGCCTGACCCGGCTCATTTCCGATGGCGTGCCGCCCTCCCGGCAAACCGCCCTCGCACCCCTCGCCGCCGCCCTTGGGCTTTCAGACCAGGAGTTTGCCGTGGCCTTGAATCGCAGCTCCGAGGCACCGGTCCCTGCCGATCGTCACAAAGCGTCCGAGATCGCCGCCAACCCGTTCCAGGCGGCGATTCGGAAATTGATGGAAGAGAAGGGGCTTAGCACCGTTGGCCTGGCTGAATTGGCAGGTTTGTCGCCGATCACCGCGGCCCGACTGGTGAAAAAAGGCGAATTGCCAGGTCGCCAGGTGACCCATCAGAAACTCCGGTCTCTGCTGGGTTTGAACGAGTCGGACTATGATCTGCTGTTGGCCCGATCCCGGCAGACCGGCGATGGTTCCACCCACAGCGCTCAACCTGCCCACAGCGCCCCCTCGGCTCCGGTCACGGCCCTGACCCCCAACCCACCCCCGGCCCCGCCCCAGCAGGTCCAGCACGTCCCCCACGTGCAAAAAGTCTCCCAAGAGGTCGTTCTTCAAGTGGCCAGTGCCGCGAGCGCCGGCCATGAGGACGGCAGCGAAATGCTGGCCCTGATTTCCCGCCTGAATCCTGGCCAGCGTCGGGCCTTGCATCAATTCCTCCTGGCTTTCGCCTGAGGGCTTGAGCTGGATTAACCGACGAGTTCTTTCTGCATTTGGCCAGGAAGTCAAAAGCGTTTAAAAAAGCAAAATTGCATCGGGAATTCTCCATCAGTTGAACCCGAATGACTGGCCGTCTGCGGCAATGGCAGCGGGAGACGGCCAGGTCCATTCTGGGCAAAGCGGAAGGGCATTCTAAAAGTTGGACCGGAACGGTGTGCCGATAGCATTTCCTTCATCCTCAATAACGCAGTTGAGTTGGCCATTTGCAGAATCCCCGCTGTATTTTTCAAGTCTTTGCCTCGACGGTTGTTTCACCCAAATGGTGCGTCTGGAAACGCAAGTGGTGCGCTCCAATTGCGTTTTCCAGGTT
>CANIXE010000325.1 GCA_947470885.1 Planctomycetota bacterium | reverse complement strand
TTCCTGACCGGTGTAGATCACGTTCTTCGACTGCTCCAGGCCTTCGTAGAAGGTCGGGTAGTAGAGCATGCCGTTCTCTTTTTCGAAGATCGGCAGCACGGCCTTGCGGCTGGCGGAGGTCCAGCAACCGAAGACGGTGCCGACCTTGTCGTTGATCAGGAGCTTCTTGGCCTTCTCGGCGAAGGTCGGCCAGTCGGAACCGCCGTCTTCAAAAATGTATTCGATCTTGCGGCCAAGGATGCCGCCCGCGTCGTTGATCTGCTTGATGGCGAGGCGTTCGGCTTCGATCGAGCCAGTCTCGGAGATGGCCATGGTGCCAGTGGCCGAGTGGAGCTGACCGACGATGACCTTGTCATCGAAGACCTTCAGGCCGGTGGTGCACACCGTGGCCGTGGGGAATTTGTCGAGGACCGGGTTCTTCCAATCAGCGGCGCTCATCGGCACAATGGCCGTGAATGCCAAGGCAACGGTCGCGACGAGCGAACGCAAGGGATGGTGAGTGGTTGGGGTAACGGGCATCGGAGGCCTCCTGGGTACAGGTGTGCTGACGAGGTGCAGACGGTGGATTCAGGCGTGTTCAACGACCCACGGACGTGGGCCGGTGTAGTTGGTGAGCTTTGCTGGCTGGGACTGGGAGGTCTTCGGGGCTTTGTGGCTGTGCCCGTGGGAGCATCCGCTGGTGCAGACGTGGGGCTGGTGGGCGCTCTTCTCATTGCGTTCCATCGCCGTCCGGGTGTTCCCGTCGAGGCTGCGGAACCGGGGCACCGAGATCACCCGGGCCGACTCCGCCCCGCAGGTCGGGCAAGGGGCCGGATCAGAGGATTTGGCAAAGGGGCGGATCTCATCGAAAACCCCGTGGTCGGTGCATTCATATTCGTACAACGGCATGACGATCCCCTGGTCCCCGGGACGGATCGTCCCGGGATGTTGGCGGTGTTGGACGTGGCTGGTGCGGGGCGGCCGGAGAAATCACCTCCGTCCGCGGCTGGTGACTCAGGTCACCTTGGCCAAGTCCGCATTCGTCGGGATCGAGATCTTCGGTCCGTTCGCATTGGGCAGGATATCGAAGTTGAAGATCTCGCTGGGGATCGCCAGGGTGGCGCAGGCGTTGGGGATGTCGACGATCCCCGAGATCCGGCCTTCCACCGGAGCGGTGCCCAGGATGGCGTAGGCCTGTTCGCCGGTGTAGCCAAACTTCTTCATGTAGTTGATGGCGTTGAGACAGGCCTGGCGGTAGGCGACATGAACGTCCAGGTAGTGCTGCTTGCCCGCCTCGTCCACCGAGATGCCTTCGAAGATCAGGTACTTGCTGTACCGGGGCTCCATCGGGCTGCTGCGGAAGATCGGGTTCTTGACGTTGTATTTCTTGACGCCGTCCTTGATGATGGACACCCGAATATCCAGGTAACCGGCCATTTCGATGGCACCGCAGAAGGTGATTTCGCCGTCACCCTGGCTGAAGTGGATATCGCCCATGGAAAGGCCGCCGCCCTTCACATAGACCGGGAAGTACACGCAGGAACCTTTGGTCAGGTTTTTGATGTCGCAGTTGCCGCCGTGTTCCCGGGGGGGAACGGTGCGCGCGGCCTCCTTGGCGGCGACCTTGGCCTTGTCCGGGGCCATCCGCCCCATGTGGGCGGTCTCGGCGTAGGGCAGGGCGGCCAGGGGCGGCACCCGGGTGGGGTTGGTGTCGAACAACTCCTTTTCGCGCTTGTTCCACTCGGCCAGAGATTTGTGATCGGGCAGGCAGCCGATCAAGCCAGGGTGCATGATCCCGGCGAATTCCACGCCGGGGATGTGGCGGGAATTGGCGTAGATGCCGCTGAAGTTCCAGCAGGCCTTGCGGGCATCAGGGAAGTGGTCGGTGAGGAAGCCGCCACCGTTCTCCTTGGCGAACAAGCCGGTGAAACCCCACTGACTGTCGGGCAACACGCCCACATCAAGGATGTCGACCTGGAGGAGATCACCGGGTTCGGCGCCTTCTACGGCGATGGGACCGGTCAGGTAGTGGACCTTCGACAGATCGAC
This sequence comes from Planctomycetota bacterium, assembly GCA_947470885.1. Lineage (GTDB taxonomy): Bacteria > Planctomycetota > UBA11346 > UBA11346 > UBA11346 > CAIUVD01. The sequence goes on along the minus strand of CANIXE010000325.1, from coordinate 1,070 downwards.
GACCTTGATGTCCGTGGCGCTGTCGTCGTCCTTGATCTGGCCGCCGGTCCAGTCCACGCATTCCACGCGGAATTCGTCGCCCGGCTTCACCGTGGCGATCATCGGAATATCAGGATGCCACCGGTTATGCAGAACGTCCTGTTTTTCCGGGGGGGTGTTGATGTCCACCTTGACGAGGGTCTTCATGCCGGGCTCCTGCGGGAGGGATGGGGGTCGAACGGGCAGTGGGGGAATAGCTGAGGACGTGCCATGTTTCCCCCTATGGCGCCTTTGATTCGCAACGCGACAGATCCGGTCGATGCCAAACCTCCTACGCGGACATTCGCTTACTGACGCGGCACTCTCGCCGACCTCTTGCCGCGCGTCTTTCCGAATTGTCTACCCATTAACCAGACCTGCCTCTGGGAGACCCCGATTCATCCCTGCTCTTTTTTTGAACAAACGCCCATCGCTGCACGGGTTTCTGGCAGGTCTGGGCTAAATTTGATTCAAGAGCATGCGCTCCCGGGATCCTGGCTGGATCATGGGTCAGCACCACTAAGGTGCAGGCATGGCCGAAGAGCACATTCAGATCCGCATCATCTCCCTCCTCGAGGAAGCCGCCAACAGCTTTGAACAGTTGGAGACCCTGGCCAACCGGACCCTGCGAACCATTCCCGCCGCCCGGATCGACCAGGTGGAACTGCGGGCCATCGAGCGGGACTATGTGAACGACGAGAATGAACCGGGCAGTGAGATGGACCATATCGTCTTCATCAAGTACCGGAGCGACGCCGCCGACGCGGACGTCTGAAGCTGAAAAACGCGAGTGGAGCACACCTGCGGCGTTGCTTCAATCCTCCCTTGGCGCCGCCGTGCAGCGAATTAGCGCGCCTTGCAGCTGTGCACCACTCGCGTTTCCAGCCGCATTTTCGGGGTGAATTTTCCACCGAAAAAAGATCTCAGGCCATCTGGGTGCCACTTAACTGCGTCATGAGGGCACAAACCTCAGGGGTCTGATCCGGCACCTTGCGCCGGGAAACCCGGCCGGAACCTCCGGGCATGACCCCCGTTGAACTCCTCGATGACCA
>CANIXE010000324.1 GCA_947470885.1 Planctomycetota bacterium | reverse complement strand
TGCTCCAGGTGCAGTTCCGCGGAGCGGCGGATGACCCGGGCGATGGCGGAGTCCTCCCGCCGGGCCAGGGCCGGGGCCAGGGCTGCAAGTTCGCCCAGGAAGGGGGCATCCCGGATGATCGCCACTTTCACTGCTTCGGCGATCCCCGCCCGCCAGCTGCGAGCGTCCAGGGCAGGCAGGAAGGCGGCGTCGTTGATGATCGCCCTGGGGGGCGTGAAGGTGCCCAGGAAGTTCTTGGCGCTGAAGGCGTTGATGGCGTTCTTCACCCCCAGGCCGGCATCCGCCTGGGCGAGGGTGGTGGTGGGCAGGCGGATCTGCCGGATGCCCCGGTGGACCAGGGACGCAGCAAAGCCCACTGCATCCAGGACTGCCCCACCGCCGATGATCACCACCGCGCTGTGGCGGCACAAGCCGACTTCATGGCAGGTCTTGGCAATCCGTTCGACGATGGCCAGGGAAGCCTTGCCGGCTTCGCCCCCGGGGATGGCCTCCGGGGTCGCCGCCAGGCGCACGCCCTGGACCTCATGGAGGCTGAACCAGGTGTGGATCTGATTCATCAGTTGGGGATGGGCGGAGGCCACCCGCTCGTCGACATAGACCAAGGCCCGGCCGGTGCCGCCGTCCTCCAGTAGAACCTCCGCCAGCAGGTCCTGGTCCGGGGCGAAGGCGTGCCGGGTGAAATGCACAGCGAAGCGGTAGGGGACCGCAAACTGGACCTGGAGGGGGTTCATCACGACGGAGATGATGCCTGGACGTACACGGGGTCGACCGTCGTCCGGCCTTGTCGTGGACCGGCGCAGGGCACACGATCCCGCCGCCACAGGTCCCCACGGACCCGCCAGGAACACCCCATGGTCCACGATCCGCGCATCTTCCTCCATCAGATCGCGCTGCCCCCCGGCACCACCGGGATCCCTCTGGCGGTGAAGGACAACATCGACGTCGCCGGCATGCCCACCACCGCCGGCTGCCCTTCGTTCGCCTACCAGCCCGCCGCCGATGCGGCGGTGGTGGGGAAGTTGCGGGCCGCGGGGTACGTGCCCATGGGCAAGACCAACCTGGACCAGTTTGCCACCGGCCTGGTGGGCACCCGCTCGCCGGCGGGCATGCCCGACAATCCTGCGGCCCCGGGCTTCATCAGCGGCGGCTCCAGCAGCGGCTCCGGGGTGGCGGTGGCGGCGGGCATCGTCCCCGTCGCCCTGGGCACCGACACCGCGGGCAGCGGACGGATTCCCGCAGCCTTCGGCAACATCGTGGGCATCAAGCCCACCAAGGGTTGGCTGAGCACCCAGGGCGTGGTGCCGGCGGTGCGCTCTCTGGACTGTGTGTCGGTGTTCGCCCTGACCGTGGCCGAGGCCTGGCGGGCCACCACCCTGGCCGCCGGGTTTGACGGGGTGGATGTGTTCAGCCGGCAGCGGCCCGGGGTCACCCTGCCGGGAGGATCCCTGCGCATTGGCGTGCCCACCGTGCTGGATGACGTGGATCCCGCCTGGCGGGCGGGGCACCTGGCGGCCCAGGAGATCCTGCGCGGTCTGGGCCATCAGATCGTGACCGTGGATTTCAGTCCCTTCGCCGCCGCGGCATCCCTGCTGTATGGCGGCGCCTGGGTCGCCGAACGGACCGCCGCGGTGGGGGATTTCCTGGATCGCGAACCAGCGGATGCGGATCCGGTGGTCAGTCGGATCATACGAGGTGGTCGGAACCACGATGCGTTGGCCGCCTGGCGGGGCACCTACGAACTGGCCCGATTGCGCCGATTGGCGGATGCCCAGTGGGAGCGGATGGATGTCCTGCTGTTGCCCACCGCCTGTCGCCATCCGACCCCGGCGGACGTGGCGGCGGATCCCGTGGGGGTGAACAGCGCCCTGGGCCGCTTCACCAATTTCGCCAACCTGCTGGATACGTCCGCCATTGCGTTGCCCGTGAGCTATGCCGGTGGCGTGCCGGTGGGGATCACCCTGTTCGCCCCGGCCTGGCACGATCCTCTTTTGGCCCGCTTGGGGGCGGCATTCCAGGATGCCACCGCCCTGCCCCTGGGGGCCACGGGCCGGCGGCTGACGGCTCCCCAGGACCTCGTCATCCCCGATGATGGGCTGGTGGTGGCGGTGTTCGGAGCGCATCTGCAAGGCGAGCCGTTACACCAGCATCTGTTGTCCTGGGGCGCCCGGCTGGTGGGGCCGTGCCGCACCGCGCCGATCTATCGCTGCCATCGTCTGCCCGGGGCCATCGAGCGCCCGGGGCTGGTCCGCGTTGAGACCGGCGGCGGGGAATTCTCCGGGGAATTGTACCGGATGTCCCCCGAGGCCCTGGGCCGACTGGTGGCCAGCGTCGCCCCGCCCCTGGGCCTGGGCACGGTGATCTTGGCGGATCGGAAGCCGGTGATCGGCTTCATTTGCGAGGCCATCGGCGTCGTCGGGACACCGGACATCACCGACCGGGGGTCGTGGCGGAATCGTTGACGGTGTGACGCCGTTCATGGCTGCGGCATCAGTAGCATGAAGAAGCAGTGAAGATGCCTGCAGCAGGCCATCTGCTGTGGGAGGCAGCGGAAAAATCGGGCTGCAGATCAGAGGCATTGGTGGCAGAATTTTATCGCAAACCGCCATTTTAGTCGGGATATTTCAGGACAGTTGTGAAATCAGCAGATGCGTCCTCCCCACGCCACGACGACTTTGGCACGCCTGATGCAAATGGTTTTCATACGTCGTCCGAATGACGACCTGGGATACAGCGGCCGAATCCGGCCCACCGCCAACGGCATCCTTATGCCAACGACGGGATCCCTCCACCCTCCTTTTCTCAAGGAATGGACCATGCACCACGGCTTCCTACGGACCACACCAGCGCGTTCCAGATTGTTCCGGATCACCTGATTTTCCTGGTGTTTTCCGATCGGTGATCCTGGCGATCCCCGACCCGGTCTCTTCCTCATCTCGTCAAACTGCCGGCGCGATCCCGCGACCGGCCCAGGTTTTTCCATCCTTTCCGGAGAATCCATGTCCCGCTTCCCGACGACCTGCTGCGCTGCCACCCTGTTGGCGATTGCCACTGTCTCCTCCCTCCACGCCGAAGACCTGGCCGCCGGGTTCGAAGATGCCATCAAGGGCGGTACG
>CANIXE010000323.1 GCA_947470885.1 Planctomycetota bacterium | reverse complement strand
GTTTCCTCCAATTTCAGACGTTCCACCGCATCGACAAAGATCGCCAGGCTGGCGGCGGAAGCGATACCCCAAGCCAAGCCACCACAGGTCAACAAGGCCCAATAGCGTTGGATCAATGATAGGCTGCCCCGCCAAAGATCCGCCACCCCGGTGGCAAAGGGAATCGGCGCCGGTTCGGGCGGGCGCACCGCAGCTCCAGCAAACAAGGAAAGTCCCAGGAAAACCGCAAGAATTCCATGTCGCAGAAAAGTACTATCCAACTTGTCATACAACACCGTGCCAACGAGGGTGCCCGTCAACAGGCCAAGCACCATTGAGGTGTTGATCAAGCCACTGACCAAGGTGTTCGATGCTCCTGTCTGGTGGGCCAGCAAGGGCACGCACTTGCCCCGGGCGGCACAGGCGGCGCCATAGGCGATGCCCACCAGAACCATGATCAACCAGGGATTGAGGAACAATACCAGCAGGGCCCCCAGGCCCACGCCGATTCCAGAGGACACGAACAATCGGGCGGTCGTCCAAGCCCCTGCGAGGGGCGCATTCACCAAATAACCCAAGATTACGCCAAGGGTGATTGCCGCTGCCAACCCCTGGGTAATGGCCTCCTTAATGGCATTCTTGTGGATGCACTCCTGGACGATGGCTTCAAACCAGGCTATGGGCAATGGTTGGTGCTGGGCCGGGTCGAAGTCGAGGGCAAGTTCGCCAATCAACACGAATTTCAGACCCGCAAAACCCAGGGAGGCCATGCCCGTCGCCAGAACCGCTGGTAGCGCCTTTGCCAGTACAGAGCCGATTGACGGAGACAAACTGAGGCGTTGGGACATGGCGGGGAGCAGTATGGATCGACCCGGAGCCTGTCCATGGCGCATCCCCGCCGAAGCCGGGGTTTCACCGGGCTTTTCCGCCACGACTGGACGTCGATCCCCCCGTACGGACGGTCCGGCATGCCACCGCATCATTTGGTCTTCTATGATAGCACGTGCGGCTTCTGCCACGGCAGCATACGCTTCCTGGTCTTCCGGGATCCCAAGGGTCTGATGGCCTTTGCCCCCCTCGGGGGAGGTCTCTGGCGAGACCGGTTACCTGAAACTGCCACACCCCAGGACACCCTGGTGGTCCTGGCTCCGAATGGGACCGTCAGGGTCCGTTGGCGGGCGGTGCGTACCTTGGCGGGCCTGCTCGGGGGCGGTTGGCGGTGGGTCGCCCCGCTGCTCTGGCTGGTGCCCCCCTTTCTGGGGGATCTCCTGTACCGTCTGGTGGCCCACCACCGCCATCGGTTGGTGGGTCGGACCACCGAGACCTGCCCCATGCTGCCCCCGGATTTACGTCGACGCTTCGACCTGACTCCGTGAAGTTCAGGCCAGGGCGCCCCGGATCCGGGCGCACAGGGCCTGGGCCTGGGCTACCTGGGCGCCGATGTCGCAGCCCACGGTGAGATCCGGGAACGAGCGGAGGAGGTCCCCGTGCTCCCGGGTCAGGGCCTCCCGCCGGCTTTTCACGGTGATCCGGGGCAACACCAGGCCCGCCTCCACCAGAGACTGCCGAGCCCCCGCGAGGACAGCCCGGGCATCGTCCAGGCGGCGGCCCACGTCATCCAGGCCCAGGCGCAGGTGGTGTTCGGCGGCCTGGGGCTGCTGGCCCAGGGCCAGGGCCAGGGCGCACTCATGGAGGGTCCCGTTCAGGTTTCGCCAGCGCTGACCCAGGCCCAGGGCCGGCAACAACCGGGGCGCATCCACGTCCGCCGCCTGATCCCACAGGTTCAGCAGTCCGGCGGTGCGCTCGGCCACGGCCTTCGGCGGATCGGCCTTGGTGATCAGGGCCAGCTGAGCCTCCAGGAACCGGTCCAGCCGGCGCAGGGCGCCCCAGGGCAGGCGCTGGGACCAGCCGGGGGCGGTGAGGCGGGTGATGACGTCCGTGGCGGTCTTCAGGCAGGCCGCCGCCCCCAGGCTGCGGGCGCCCCGGCGCTGGAGGTCCCGCAGGCGTTCCAGGGCCACCACCGCCTTCAGGGCGATGGCGTCGATCTCCTGGCCCCCCTGCCGGGCGGCGGGCCGGGCCAGGGCCAGCCAGTGGACGAAGGTTTCGCCATCCCGAATAGGACCCCGGTCCAGATCCGCCACCGCCGCCAGGGCGGCGTGGCGACGCAACGCCCCCGGACGAATACCCAGGTGCTTTTCCAGGCGCAGGGCATCTGCCTGGGGCATGGACCGGGCGATCAGGGCTTCCAAGTCCGACCCCAGGGCGGATTCCATGAGGGAGGCCAGCCCATCGTCGTGCCAGGCCCGAGCGGCGGCCTCGCTGGCGTACACCGTGCGCCGGACCGCCGGGGTGCCGTCCGCCCCCTGGCAGCGGCCCAGGGCGACCCAGCCGCTCAGGCTGCCATGGCCCACTTGACCCGGCAGACCACCGGGAATCTCGCCGGGCCAGACCGAGGCGGGGGCGGTCTCCCATTCCGCCCGGAGCATCCGCAGCCGATCACTGCCGCCGCCAGTGCCCAGGAACGCCGGATCCCGCCCCGCATAGGTCACCGCCCCGGAACCATCCTTGATCACGTAGCGCAGGCGCTGCCAGGGCAGCAACAGGGCCGGATCGAAACTGCCGGACAACCGGTGCTCGCTGCGGAGCACCTGGGTGAGGGCCATGGCCATGGGGATCTTCCCCGCGTGGACAACCAACGCCGCCGCCAAGGCCTTCGCCGTTTCCGCCAAGGGGATCAACCGACGGCGATCGTCCTTGGGCAGCTGGGTCAGGTAGGAACCAATGATCTCAGCCCGCCAAGCGGGCACCGCCCAGTCGCAACGGATGACGTCCAGATGGGGCAGATCGCTTTCACTGATAGTCAGGGTCACGCCATCATCGTCCGCACCCGGCGCGAAGACGTAGCGCAGAGGGAATTCCCGGCCGCCCAGGACGATGGCGTCCGGGGCACCGGTTTCTGCCGCCGCAGCGTGTTCCGGCGAGGTGAGGTCCGCCAGGGACAGGTGGAGCGGACCGTGGTGCTTGAGCCACGAGGTCAACGCCGTGTCGCTGGCGATGACGCTGGGAGCGCCGAGCGCCAGCTCGGCATGGTTTGATTTCAAGTCGGCCGGTCGGCCGGCGCTCCCGGAATTCGAACC
>CANIXE010000322.1 GCA_947470885.1 Planctomycetota bacterium | reverse complement strand
GGGGGATGCCTCCGGCGGCCAGGCGCTTGGCCTGGGCCTCCAGCAGTTCGCCGCTGATGTCCTCCACCGCTTTTTCCGCCCGGGCGCGTTTTTTCGCCCAGGCGGTGCCGCCGATGATGGAAAGTTCCGGGGTCCGTCCGCCGCCGCCGATCCATTTCTGGACCTGGTCGATGGCCTCCACCGGGACGTACAGCTTGGTCTCCTGGGCGAATTCCAGGAGGAGAAAATCTTCAAGGAATCCGCGTTTTTCCAGGGTCGCCATCCCCAGGAAGCGGCCGATGCCGTGGCGCAGGTGGACCACCAGGTCGTTCTTCTTCAGGTCGTTCAGGGACGACAGGGGGCTGCCCCCGGCGATCCGGTTCACCCGCCGGCGCACGGGTTCCCGTTCGGACAGCTCGTAGTCGTGGACGACGATCAGGCCGGTTTCCCCGTCCCGGAAACCGGCGGATAAACGGCCGGTGCGGACCTCGCCGGTCAGGCCGGCGTCCTTCAAGTGGGCTGCCAGTTCGGCCTGGGCCTCGCCATTGCGGGCGAACAGCAGGAAGCTGGCCCCGGCGGTTTCATCGGCCATCTTGGCCAATTCCCCCAGGCCCCGGCGCAGGTCGCCCTTCAGGCGTTCCACGCTGCTGCCGGCCCCGTCCACGGCGCCGTCCTCCAACTGGCGGGCCAGGCGGATCTCGGCCCGGCCATGGTCCTTCTTCAAGCGGCTGCGCAGGGGCGTGTCCCCCACCACGGCGATGGGGCCGGGGGGAAGTTGCGCCCACAGGCCCTTCACCGCCAGGCCGCCCTTGGCGCTGGCGAGGACGGCTTCCTCCGCCTTGGCGATGGATTCTTGGGTGAAGGCGTCGAAGCGGCGGATGGCGTCCACCTGGTCGCCGAAGAATTCGATGCGGTAGGGATCGTTGCCGATCCACGGGAATACGTCGATGATCCCGCCCCGGGTCGCCGCCTCGCCCCGGCCTTCGACCATGGTCTTCACCTGGTAGCCCACCGCCACCAGGCGCTCCATGAGCTGGTGCATGTCGTGGGTCTGGCCGATTTTCAGGACGATGCTGGAGCCCACCACCTGGGCGATGTCGGGGACGGGCTGTTCGCAGGCCAGGGGGCTGGCCACCAGCAGGCTGCCGCCGGCGAAGGCCTCCAGGGCGGCCATGCGCTTGTTGTGGCCGGCCCGGTCCAGGCCCAGTTCGTCGGGGTTGTCGTCGGTGAAGCGGTCTAGTTCCGGGAGCAGGGCCGCGGGGATGCCCAGCTCCTCCAGATCGTCCGCCAAGGCCCGGGGATCCGGGGTGACGACGATCCGGGGCGGGTTCGGGCCAGAGGCCCAGGCGGCCACCAGCACCGGCAGCAGGCCCCCGTGGCAGGCCCCCAGCACCAGGGGCGTCCCGGCGGCGGCGGCCCGGCTCAGGGCGGTCACCCGGGGATCGTTGGCATACTCGTCGCGCAGGCGCTTCATGGGCGGCAGAGGCTAGTGGTGAACCACCGCATGCCACCGCTGCCCTTGGCTGGCGGAGTTGGCTAAGTCCTTACCTGGTAAAGAGGCCCGGTTCGGGAGCCCGGTTGGGCAAGGTATTTGCGTTACGATCAGGACGCCGATCGCGATCCGCGGCCGGTGTCCAGGAAGGCGACGCTCCATGGCTGACAAGCCCATGTCCCAGGAAGACATCGATGCCCTGCTTGCAGGCATGGATGGTCCGACGTCGCCGGCCCCCGCCGAGGCGGAGGCCCCCGCGCCACCCACCGGCCCCCTGGGTCAGGCGGACCTGGATGCCTTGTTGCAGCAGTTGGACAAATCCACCGAGCCGGTGCCCGTCCCCGATCCCACCAAGACCGTGCGTAAGGATCCCCCGTCGGAAGGTCCCTTGGGCCAGGCGGATTTGGATGCGCTCCTGGGTGGTCTGGGGGGCGGAGCGACTGCGTCGACCAGCGTTCCGTCACCCTCCAGCCGCGTCCCGTCACCGGCGGCGAGCGCGCAAGCCAGCCAGGACGAGATCGACGCCCTGGTGAACAGTCTCGACGGGCCGCGTTCATCAGCGCCCAAACCGGCGACTGCTGCGGTGGTCAAGCCTGCGTCTGGACCGATGGGCCAGGATGAGATCGACGCGTTGATGGCCAGTTTGGGGGGCGCTCCGGAACCGGCCATGAAGCCGACCACGGTGGCGGTTGCCAAACCGACCTCCGGGCCGATGGGTCAGGATGAAATAGACGCATTGATGGCCAGCCTGGGTGGCGGATCTGAACCGACCAAGAAACCGGCAACCATAGCCGTGGCCAAGCCTGCGTCCGGGCCGATGGGCCAGGATGAGATCGATGCGTTGATGGCGAGCCTGGGTGGCGGATCCGAACCGACCAAGAAACCGGCAACCGTAGCCGTGGCCAAGCCTGCGTCCGGGCCGATGGGCCAGGACGAGATCGACGCGTTGATGGCCAGCATGGGTGGTGGGTCGGAGCCGGCCAAGACCCCGGCCCCGGTGACCAAGCCGGCAGCCCCCGGTGCCTCCATGGGCCAGGACGAGATCGACGCCCTGATGGCCAGCCTGGGAGGGGACCCCGAGCCGGCCAAGAAACCGGCGACGACAGCCGTGGCAACCAAACCATCGGAGCCTGGGGCCCCGATGGGCCAGGACGAAATCGACGCCCTGCTGAATGGCCTGGGAGGCAGCTCCGCGCCCGCCCCTGCCCCCGCGCCCGCCCCTGCCCCCGCGCCGAAGGCCGGGGCGCCCATGGGCCAGTCCGAGATCGACGCTCTGCTGGCCTCGCTGGGGGCCGAGACCGACATCGTCGCCCCCGGTGGCAAGAGCGAGGCGAAACCACCCACCATCACGATCAAAGCGGCGAAACCGCCCACCGTTGCGGCATCGACGGCGCCCGCCACCGCCCAGATGGGCCAAGCCGACATCGACGCCCTGCTCAATTCCCTGGGGGGTGATCCCGTCACTTCTACCAGTGCGCCCAATGCCCAGACTTTGGCCATGGAACCCGGCCGCGGCCTCAGTCTGACCACGGAGGATCTGGACGCCCTGGTCAACAAGCATGACCAGGACCCGGGTTCCGAATCCGAGGCGATGATCGATCAGGGCGACATCGACGCCCTGGTGCGCCAGCTGGCCAGTGTCACCGGCGACG
>CANIXE010000321.1 GCA_947470885.1 Planctomycetota bacterium | reverse complement strand
TCCAGGTGCAGGCGGGCGACTTCCTCGTCCAGGTGCTTGGGCAGCAGGTAGACTTTCTTGTCCAGGTTCTTGTGGTTGGTCCACAGTTCGATCTGGGCCAGGGTCTGGTTGCTGAAGCTGTTGCTCATCACGAACGACGGGTGGCCGGTGGCGCAGCCCAGGTTCACCAGGCGACCCTTGGCCAGGAGGATGATCCGCTTGCCGGGCTTGCCGCCCTGGCTGGGCCAGCAGACGTGGTCGACCTGGGGCTTGATCTCGTCCCATTCCAGGTTTTCCAGGCTGGCGACCTGGATCTCGGAATCGAAATGGCCGATGTTGCACACGATGGCGTTGTGCTTCATCGCATCCATGTGCTTGCGGGTGATCACGTCCACGTTGCCGGTGCAGGTGACGAAGATGTCGCCCCAGGCGGCGGCTTCATCCATGGTCACGACCTGGAAGCCTTCCATGCACGCCTGGAGGGCGCAGATGGGGTCGATCTCGGTGACGAACACGGTGGCGCCGGCGCCGCGCAGGCTCTGGGCCGAACCCTTGCCCACATCGCCGAAGCCGGCGACCACGGCCTTCTTGCCGCTGATCATCACGTCGGTGGCCCGGCGGATGCTGTCCACCAGGGATTCCCGGCAGCCGTACAGGTTGTCGAACTTCGACTTGGTGACGCAGTCGTTGACGTTGATCGCGGGGAACAGCAGGGTCCCGGCCTTCACCCGCTCGTAGAGGCGGTGGACGCCGGTGGTCGTCTCTTCACTCACGCCCTTGATGCTGGCGCCGATGCGCGAGTAGAACGTGGGATCCACGGCCAGCTTGGCCTTGATGGACGCCAGGAGGATCGTCTCTTCCTCGTTGTCGGCCTTCCGGTTCAGGATCTTGGGGTTCTTTTCCGCGTCGATGCCCAGGTGGACCAGGAGGGTGGCGTCGCCGCCGTCGTCGAGGATCAGGTTGGGCAGGGTGCCCTGGCTGGACCAGTCGAGGATGCGGTGGGTGTAATCCCAGTATTCCACCAGGTTCTCGCCCTTCTTGGCGAAGACGCTGGTGCCCACCGCGGCGAGGGCGGCGGCGGCGTGGTCCTGGGTGCTGTAGATGTTGCACGAGGCCCAGCGCACCTGGGCGCCCAGGGCCTGGAGGGTTTCCACCAGCACGGCGGTCTGGATGGTCATGTGCAGAGAACCGGCGATGCGCGCGCCTTTCAGCGGCTGGCTCTTCGCGAACTTCTTGCGGATTGCCATCAGGCCGGGCATTTCGTGCTCGGCGATGGTGATCTCTTTGCGGCCCCAGGCGGCCAGGGACAGGTCGGCGACCACCGCGTCGGCGGCGGCTTTCACCTCGGACTTGGCCTTGCTGGCGACTTTGGGGGCGGTCTTGGCGACCTGGGAGGCGGCGGGCTTGGCCATGGTGAGGCTCCTATATCGCTGCATCGTGATGGAACGATGGACCCGTCAATCGGGAAACTTCGTTCATCTCACCTTGACCCAGCTTCCGTTTTTTAAACCTGCCGTCCCAATGTCGGCGTCCACCAACCCCCTGATCATCCAGAGCGACCGCACTGTGTTGGCGGAAGTCGATAGCCCCCGTTTCGCCGAGGTTCGGCCGTTGCTGGGGCGGTTCGCGGAACTGGTGAAGACCCCAGAGCACGTCCACACCTATCGCCTGACCCCGCTGTCGTTGTGGAATGCCCGGGCCAGCGGCCAGGGGATCGAGGCCATCGTCACGGTCCTCACGGAATTCGCCAAATTCCCGCCTCCCCCGGGGATCTGCGCCTGGGTGCGGGAAACCGCCGCCCGGTTCGGCCGGCTGGAATTGCGCCGGGCTCCAGGGGATGATTTATTGCTGGTGGCGGCGGATGCCCGCCTGGCGGATGAGTTGGCGGGCCATGAGCGCCTGCGCCACCTGCTGGGTCGGCGCCTGGGCGCGGCGTCCTTCCTGATCGCCTTGGATGACCGGGGTCGACTGAAGGTCGCCTTGATCGATGCCGGGCATCCGGTGGCGGATCTCGCCGGCTACACCCCCGGTGAACCCCTGGCCATCGGCCTGCGGGAAACGACGGCGAAGGACGGCGCGCTTTTCGCCCTGCGGGAATACCAGCATGAGGCGATCCAGGCTTTCCACGCCGGAGGCAGCGATGCCGGCGGCAGCGGCGTGCTGGTGCTGCCCTGTGGCGCGGGCAAAACGATCATCGGCCTGGGGGCGATGGCGGCGGTGGGGGCCTCGACCCTGATCCTCGCCACCGGGGTCACCGCCGCCCGCCAGTGGATCGCGGAAATCCTCGACAAAACGGAACTGACGGCGGATCAGGTGGGGGAATACGATGGCGCGGTGAAGGACATCAAGCCGGTGACCGTGGCGACGTACCAGGTGCTAACCCACCGGGATGCCAAGGCCGGGGGCATGCCCCATCTCACGGTGTTCAACCGTCGGGACTGGGGCCTGGTGATCTACGATGAGGTCCATCTGCTGCCGGCCCCGGTGTTCCAGGCCACGGCGGGGATCCAGGCCCGGCGGCGTCTGGGCCTGACCGCGACCTTGATCCGGGAGGACGGCCAGGAGCGGGCGGTGTTCGCCCTGATTGGTCCGAAAAAAACCGACGTGCCCTGGAAGGCCCTGGAGGCCACCGGGTGGATTGCTACCGCCCGCTGCACCGAGATCCGCTTGCCATTGCCTGAAACCCTGCGGGTGCCCTACCTCACCGCCGCGCGCAAGGATCAGCACCGCTTGGCCGCGGAAAATCCCGACAAACTGGAAGCGGTGCAGCGGATCCTTGCCCGCCACGCCGGGGAACCGGCGCTGATCATCGGCTTGTATGTGGACCAGGTGGTGGCGGTGGCGGAGGCCCTGGGCATTCCCCACTTGATTGGCTCCACGGCCCAGAAGCAGCGGGAAAAACTGTTTGCGGATTTCCGCTCCGGGAAGATCCACGCGCTGGCCGTTTCCAAAGTGGCCAACAGCTCGGTGGACCTGCCGGATGCCAGCGTGGCCATCCAGATCAGCGGCAGCTTCGGCAGCCGCCAGGAGGAAGCCCAGCGCCTGGGTCGGATCCTCCGGCCCAAACGGGGCACGAACCAGGCGTGGTTCTATTCCCTGGTCACCGCCGACACCTGTGAGCAGGAATTTGCCCTGCATCGGCAACTCTTCCTGTGCG
>CANIXE010000320.1 GCA_947470885.1 Planctomycetota bacterium | reverse complement strand
TTTTCGCACCTCCCTGTGGGTTTTGACTGGCCTGTCTTCCTGGGTCTGCTTTAGACGCAGGAAAGACAAAACCACGAAAAGCACGATCGATCTGGTGCGTCCCCGGCTGCGCCGGGGTGTTGCGCAGCGCGCAACCAAGCTCCGTCTCCGCTCGCGCGCGCAGGCGCGCTCGGGGGATTGCTGTTCGCGGGGCGCTGCCCCGTTACTCCCCACCAGGGCCTCGCCGGCCCTGGATCCGCACGGACAACAGACGTCCTGGGACAAAACGTGACTCGCCAAGTCGCGTCTGGTTGTGTCAAGGACTTTAGCGGGGCAACGGTGTTGCTGGAAGCAATCATCTACGGGATTTTAATCCGAAGGGCGTTGCCTAGACCTGCGTCGCAAATCGAGGTTGATTTCACGGGGGCAATCGTCCCCAGGCCGAGCTGTCGCTCAGCGTTCCAGGTTGGCTTTCACAACTCAATGCGGGTTTCTCTGGGCCTGCTATAGACACGGGTAAGCTGAAGGGGTCGCTGCCTGCGCATGCCGGTTGAAGTGCCCCCCCGCACATGAAGCATAGACGACTGTATGCCGCCCCCACCTGCCACAGAGGACATCCAGCAGGATCGTTCCGCCACCCTGGCTACCCTGGCCATGGCGGTGCTGGACGGCATGGACGGCACTTCTGCGACCATCAGCGGAATTCTCGCGGTGGTCCGCCATTTGGCCTTGCCCCTGGCGTTCCGCTTCGAACGGGATGGCGAGGACGGGCGCCTGACCCCCCATGCCGTTCCCGGGGTGGTGCTGCTGTCCCGCCCCCCGGAAGCCCGGTGGGTCCATGACCTCAAGCTCTGGCTGGAGGCCGTCGAGCACCAGGTGGAAGGCCTGGTGAGTAGCCGATCGGCGCCCCATCCCACCCTGGCCGGGCGCGCCCAACTGGTCCACGAGCCTTACGCCGGCGGGATATTCGCCCATGTCCTGTGGATCCGCCACGCCCCCGCCGAAGCTAAGGCGGGGATCCTGGTGTTCGGTCGTCAGGAACCGTTCACCGCCGGGGACCTGGCCTTTATTGCTGCCGTCGTCAGGCTGTTGGGTCGGGCCTACGAGCGGGAGCACTTTCTTCGCCGCAGCGAATCCCTGCGCCTTGATGAGGCCCGTTATCGGGCGATCGTCGAGGATCAGACCGAGCTTATTAGTCGGCATACCCCGGACGGGACATTGACCTTCGTCAATGAAGCGTTTTGCCGTTATTTTGGCCGCAGTCGGGAATCCCTGCTGGCCCAGGCGTTCATCCCCGACATCCCCGAGCAGGACAAGGTCCTGATCGCTTTCCATTTGGCCAACTTGTCGCCGGGGAACCCGGTGGTGGTGGTGGAGCACCGGGTGGTCCAGCCCGGGGGTGAGACCCGCTGGCTGCAGTGGACCGAGCGGGGGCGCTTCGACGCCCATGGCTCCCTCCAGGAATTCCAGTCCGTCGGCCGGGACATCACCGACCAGCGCAAGGCCGAGCACGCCCTGCGCCGCAGCGAAGAACAGTTCCGCACCCTGATCGAGCAGGCCCCGGAGGGCATCTTTCTTCTCAATCTCGATCTGACCTTCGTCGATGTGAATTTCCGGGCCTGCGCCCTCACCGGCTACCAACGGATCGAGTTGCTCCAGCGCGGGCTGCGGGATCTTCTCCACCCGGACGACCAGGGCGGCTTGGAAGAGGAACTGCAGGAAGCCATCGCCGGCTCGACCCTGTCGGGTGAGCGGCGGATCCTCCTCAATGACGGCGGGATCATCCCCACGGAATTCATCGCCAAGCTGCTGCCCGACGGCCGTCTGCTGTTCATCGTCCGGGACATCAGCGAGCGCAAGCGGGTGGAAAACGCCCTGATGGAGGCCAAGGACTCGGCGGAGCAGGCCAATGCCGCCAAGAGTCAGTTCCTCGCCAACATGAGCCACGAGCTGCGCACCCCGTTGACGGGAATCCTGGGGATGAGCGAACTACTGATGGATTCCGAGCTGGGGACCGACCAGCGGGATTTTGTCGAGACTCTGCGCTCCTGCGCCGGCAATTTGCTGACCCAGATCAACGATCTCCTCGATTACGCCAAGATCGAGAGCGGGCACATGGAATTGGAGAGCGTGCCTTTCGAGCTGCGCCCCCTGGTGGAGGACGTGCTGTACCTCCTCGCCGAGCAGGCCAGTTCCAAGGGCATCGAGCTGGTTAATGCGGTGCATCCCCGCTTGCCGGAATTCTTCCTGGGAGATCCCCAGCGCCTGCGGCAGGTGATCCTCAATCTGGTGGGCAATGCCATCAAGTTTACCGACAGTGGCGAGGTGGAGGTACGGGTGGTCCCGGCGATGGTCAGCGGGATCATGCAGCCCCAGTGCCTGGATTCCAATTTGGTGGCCCTGGAGTTCACCGTCCGGGACACCGGCATCGGCATCGAGCCCGGGGCCCAGGCCAAATTATTCCATGCCTTCGTCCAAGCCGATCCCAGCACCACCCGCAAGTATGGCGGCACCGGCCTGGGCCTGGTGATCTCCAAACGCCTGGTGGAATTGATGGGCGGTTCGATCCATCTGGCTTCCAGCCCAGGCAAGGGCAGCTCCTTCTCGTTCGTCCTTCGCCTCAACCGGGCGACCCAGTCCAACCTGGTCCACAAACCCCTGTCTGGCCGGGCCCTGCTGGTGGTGGGCAATCAGCCGTTCCGGGTCTCCCTGGTGGGCCAGCTCATGTCCTGGGGTCTGGTGGTCGAGGCGGTGGCGGATCTTGGCGAGGCCCTCCATCGGGCCGACGAGCCCGGCCGGCAGCCCTATGACGTTTTGGTCCTCGACCATGCCTGCATCGACCGTTCAGCGGGACCAGGGGCCAAGGTCATCCGGGACGAGTTGCGCCGGCGCCAGCTCGTCCGCGCCCTGGTCCTTTTGGTACCCTTGAATGTCCGGGATTTGCCTCCGGGGACCATCAGCGTGGTCAAACCCCTGCGGGCGGCACGCTTGCGGGAGGCGGTGCGGGAGGCGTTGATGGAGGGGAAGGCTTGAATGCTCGAATGCTCGAATGCTCGAATGCTCGAATGCTCGAATGCTCGAATGCTTGAATGGTTGAATGGTTGAATGGTTGAATGGTTGAATGGTTGAATGGTTGAATGGTTGAATGGTTGAATGGTTGAATGGTTGAAT
>CANIXE010000319.1 GCA_947470885.1 Planctomycetota bacterium | reverse complement strand
TGGACCCTGTCCCATGACAAGGGCATGTTGGATCGTGGCCTGCGTCACCTGGATGAGGTGGACAAGGCGATCAGTGAAGCTGCCGATCTGGCGAAAAAGGAGAATCTGCCGGTGTTGGCCGATGATGCCGCCAAGGCAAAAGTAAAGGCAGGCGAATACCGGGCACTGTTGGATAAAACGATGAAGGTCGTGAAAACCCAGACCGAGGCCCAGCACGAACGTGGACTGGCCGCTGCCGACTTCATGCAAGCGGTCAGCGGCTATATCGAAGGTCAATCCATGGCGTTGAAGGCCGAAATCGCGGCCTTGTTGCCAGTGGAAAAACTCGAAGAGCGCCGCCAGAAAGTGAAGATCAGCAATGACATCGTGGATCTTGGCAACGCCATCCGCATTGCCGCCTTCAAATCCGAAGCCGAACGTGATCCCGCGATCGCCGAAGCGATCATGCCGAAATTCGCCGAAATCCACAAAGCACTCAACGAATTGCTGCCTATTACCCACAAAGAATCCGATATCGCAGAATTGAAAGCCATCCAAGCTAACACCGAAGAATACAAAAAACACCTCCTTGAATCTATTGTCTCAGTGAAGGAAATAGCGCTCTTGGCCCAAGAACGAGGCCTTGCCGCCGAAGCCGTCCTCGAAGCCGCGCAAAGCGCTGCCAAGCTCAACACCGAAAAAACCCAGACCGCCGCCGGTGATGCCTCGGAATCCCTGGCCCAGGCCACCACTATCCTGATCAGCGGTCTGATCGCCATGGCGATCATCGGTGTCGTGTCCGCCCTGGTCATCACCCGGGGCATTGTGAAAGCCCTGACCCAGATCGCCGGGGAACTGGGGGCCTGTTCCCAGCAGACGGCCTCTGCCGCCAGTCAGGTCGCCAATAGCGGCCAGGCCCTGGCCCAGGGCACCACGGAAAACGCGGCCAGCTTGGAAGAAACCAGCGCCAGCATGGAGGAGATGGGCAGTCTGGTGCGCAACACCAGCCAGAACACGGAAAGCGCCAGCGTGGTCGCCCAGGAGGCCAAGACCGCCGGGGAACGGGGGGCCAAGTCAATGTTGGACCTGGCCGCAGCCATCGCTGAGATCAAGGCCAATGCCGACCAGACGGCGAAGATCATCAAGACCATCGACGAAATCGCGTTCCAGACCAACCTGCTGGCCTTGAACGCGGCGGTGGAAGCCGCCCGGGCCGGGGATGCGGGCAAGGGCTTCGCCGTGGTGGCCGAGGAAGTCCGCAACCTCGCCCAACGGGCCGGCCAGGCGGCGCGGACGACCTCGGAACTCATCGAAAAGAGCGTGAAAAGCGCGGAGGCCGGCGTTGATCTGTCCAAGAACGTGTCCCAGGTCGTGGGCGACATGACCGGGGCCACGGTGAAAGTCAGCTCATTGGTGAGAGAGATCGCCAGCAGCACCCGGGAGATTTCCACCGGGATCGAACAGGTGGTGAAGGCGGTCCGCCAATTGGATCAGACCACCCAATCGAATGCCGCCAATGCCGAGGAGAACAGCGCCGTGGGCGAGGAGTTGAGCGCCCAGGCCCGGAGCCTGGCGGAACTGGTCCGCTCCCTGGAGGCGATGATCCTGGCCAATCCTTCCAGCCGGGAGATTCACGAATCGGATCATCGCCAGACTGGAACCAAGCAGCGGAAGACCCTCCAGGCGGAACGGCTGCCGGCCCGTTCCGCCACTGCCGGCATCCCCTTCGATGATGATCAGGTCGCCCTCAAGAAATTTTGAACCTGGAAAACGCGCGTGGTTTCCACCCGCTGCCTGGTGCTGCCTTGCCGCGGATGGAAGGGCCTTGGCTCTCCGCTCGAATCGGGTTTCCCTGGTTCAGCGCAGGCGGCGGCGTACCGGCGGCCGTCGACGCAGAGGCGAAGCCAGGGGCAATGCCAGGGGCTTGGCAGAGACAGGAGGTTTCTTCGGAGAGGGGGGCTTCGCCGCTTTGGGCCGATGCTCCAGAGTAGTACCGGGCTTGGGAAACTGGCCTTCCTCCAGGCGCTGGAGCAGATCCACCACCGCCTGGCCATCCCGGGGTCGATGACCGGGGACCTTGGCCATCAGCGCCCCCAGTAAGGCCGTAAGATCAGAGGGGAAATCCTCGGGCAATTCCAGGGGATCCATTGCCGCACGGACGATCAGGTCGATTACCGTGCTGCCGGCGAATGGGGTTTTCCCGGTCATCAGATAGACCAGGGTCGCCCCCAGGCTCCAGACATCGCTGGCGGGAGTGGCGTCGTCGGGATTCCGGCCCTGCTCCGGAGCCATGTATTCCGGGGTTCCCACCACGGACAGCCGCCGGCCACCAGGGGTCAGGCTGGCACCACCCAACGGTCCTAGACGGTTGGCCGCCAGGCCAAGATCCAGCAGCTTGGCTTGGCCGGTTCGGGTGATGAGAATATTGGCCGGTTTCACATCCCGGTGAATAAAGCCCTGGCGATGGGCCTCGGCCAAGGCACCGGCGATTTCCCTGATGATTCCCAGGGCGGTTATCCGAGTCAGGGGACCGTCCTCGGTCACCAGGGCCTCCACCGTGCCCCCGGGCACATATTCCATCGCGTAGCAGTACAGCCCCCGGGCCGGATCCATCACCAGGTCGTGGACGGTCACCAGGTGGGCATGGGTCAGGCGGCCGGCGGCCCGGGCCTCGGCGAAAAAGGCTGCGGCGGCCTGGGGATCGCCCACTTTCTGGGGATGCAGGACTTTCAGAGCCACTTGGCGGCCCAGGGAAAGCTGGGTGGCCAGGAACACTGTGCCCATACCGCCCCGGCCTAACACCCGCTCCAGGCGATAGCCAAGAATCTCGCAACCAGGTCCAAGGGGCTCCGTCATGGCCACGGTGTAGGTCTCCGGGATCCCTTCGCCATCGGCAGTCAGCAGACCCGGGCCAGGGCGGCCAAAATGCCGTCCACGTCTGCCCCGGTGGAGCTGGCCCCCAGGCTGAAGCGCACCGCGGTTTTCGCCTCGGCTACGCTCAGTCCCAAAGCGGCCAGGACGTGGCTGGGTCGGCCAGCGGAACAGCTTGCCCCGGCGCTGGCCGCGATTCCCGGCAAGCGAGGGAGTAATGGCTGCCGGCGGCCGGGAGCAGTGACCATCACGATCCCCGGCGCATACGTCCCAGCCCGGTGCAGGCGCAGGTCGGGTAGGGC
>CANIXE010000318.1 GCA_947470885.1 Planctomycetota bacterium | reverse complement strand
TTAGTTGCGAGGTGCGATTATACAGAACTCCATTGGCAAACAGCCATTTTTCAATTCTTTGCTTCGACGGTTGTTTCACCAAAATGCTGCGTCTGGAAACGCACGTGGTGCGCAGATGCAAGGCGCTTCAAGCCGCGGCATGGCAGCGCCATGCGCGGTTTGAAGCAACGCAGCAGGTGCGCTCCAATTGCGTTTTCCAGGGTCAAGGCTTGTCGACCGTGAGTCGCCAGATGATCCAGTCGGCCAGAGTCGGATGCGCCGGCGTCGGCGTATCCCGGTGTACCAGCTCGCAGGGAATGCCCGCCGTTCGCATCCGTTCCTGGAGGGCTAGGCCGAAATTGGCGGTGTGGGTGGGATCCTGCTTTGGCTGGCCGAGGGCCGGAGCATCCTTTGGATAAAACAGATACACAGGCGGATCATCCGACGTGACCAGGTGCCAGGGAGAAAAGGCGATGATCTGAGGCAGGAGTTCGTCACGTCGTGCAAGATAGGTTTCGAAATCCATCTTGCCGTTCCTATTGGGAATACCAAAGGCGAGACTGCCGTACGCACTGTTCGGGGTCCACTCGCGCATCTGCACAGGGTCAAGTGAAGTC
This sequence comes from Planctomycetota bacterium, assembly GCA_947470885.1. GTDB lineage: Bacteria > Planctomycetota > UBA11346 > UBA11346 > UBA11346 > CAIUVD01. Next base: position 2,561 of record CANIXE010000318.1, on the reverse strand, counting down.
TGGGCGATGGCCACCGCCGCGCCCATGATCCGGGTTGACTGCCGTGCGATTGGATCGGCACTGGCGGCATCAGCCATCTCGTCATGGAACGCGAGCCACAGGGCGGTGCAGGCTCCGGCGGACTCGCCGACAGTGACCACACGGGTGGGATTCAGGTTCCACTCCGCTGCCCGGGCCCGGAGGGTCTGCAGAGCTCGTCGGGCGTCCTCCATGGGACCTTTGACCGGCGGCACCAAGCCGTCCTGGCTCGCCTCGCGCAGGTAGCGGTAATCGATGCTTACCACCGACACGCCGTGATCGAGCAGGGGCTGCAGCACCGCTTCGATAGACCGGAAACGGTTGTACATCACCCAACCGCCACCGTGGATGAACAGACACACGGGTCTGGGGCCGTTTCCGGGGGCGGCCCAGATATCCAGTAGTTGGCGGGGGTGGTTGCCGTAGCTTATCGAATGCCAGGTTGCCGGCGGCAACACCGGGTCGGCGGCAACCAGGGGCAGGCAAGGCAGGATCAGGCTTAGTGGTCGTAACCAGCGGAACATGGGGGTAGCCTCCGTCAGATAGGCTACGTGGGTCTATCCAGGAGGCATGTCCCAAAAAAAAGGAGATTTCGGCGGGTAGACATCAAGATATGGAACCTAAAGAGGTCAGGCCCCATGCGGTAATGGCTGCTGCATCCGGCACGCAGCTTACCGATGCAGGCGTTGATGGCGCTAAGCTCATCCTAGGGATCGAATCCGCCTCGCCATAGGCGGCGGTCGCCAGGCGGAACGTCCGCTGGGCGGTGGGATCTGCATGCCTCGATTATCGAACAGGGCGGCCCGGCAAGACGAGGTGCCCGGATCCAGGGAGCGGATCGTAGGCCCCGTGGATTCGTCAGATCCGGCGGCGATACGATGCTTAGGCTTGGACGATTTGGTAAAATCAGAAAAACAGCAAGGCGCAACGACCGCCTGGATCGTTGCGCCTTTGGGTGTGCGTAGTGCGCGAAATAGCCAGAGGTCACAGGCCGTGGCAGTACCCTTGGATGGCGGGATAAAGGGTCTTGAACCGGGCTGCCACCGGGGCGTAGGCCTTCACGGCCTTGGCATTCGGGGCGAAGGTTTTTTCCACGGGGCCGGGGGCGAAGACCTTTTTCGCCGGCAGGCCGCAGGCGCCCACCAGGGCCAAGCGGGCTCCCCCCAGGGCCGGGCCGGCGTCGGCGCCGGTGCGCAGGACGATCTTCACGTTGCCGATGTCCGCCAGGATCTGCATCCACAGGTCGCTACGGGTGGCGCCGCCGGTGGCCGTGGCCTCCTTCACGGTGGTGCCGGCGCTGCGGATCAGGGCCAAGCTGTCCGCCAGGCCGAAGCAGATGCCCTCGATCACCGCCCGGGTCAGGTGGCCCCGGGTGTGGAGGCGGGTCAGGCCGATGAAGGCGCCCCGGGCCTGGGCGTCGCACAGGGGGGTGCGCTCGCCGGTGAGGTAGGGCAGGAAGGTCAGGCCTTCGCTGCCGATGGGGGCTTTCGCCGCCTCAGCCAGCAGGTCGCTGAATTCCACGCCGGGGCACAGGGTGTCGCGGTACCACTGGAGGCTGCCGGCGGCGGAGAGCATCACGCCCATCTGGTGCCAGGTGCCGGGGATGGCGTGGCAGAAGGTGTGCAGACGGCCGTCTTTTTCCGGGGCGTAGCCCTTGGTGGTGGTGAACACCACGCCGCTGGTGCCGATGGAAATGGTGGTCGCCCCCGGAGTGGCGCAGCCGGCGCCGATGGCGCCCGCGGCCTGATCGCCAGCACCGCCCACCACCGGAGTGCCGGTGGGGATGCCCAGTTCCTGGGCCACGTCGCCGGTCACCGTGCCGCTGATCTCGGTGCCCTCGATCAACCGGCCCAGGTAGGATTCATCGATGCCCACGGCCTTGAGGACCTTCTTCGACCAGCGGCGGTTGGCCACGTCCATCAGGAGCATGCCGGCGCCGTCGCTCATCTCCGCGACCTTTTCCCCGGTCTGGCGGAAGCGCAGGTAGTCCTTCGGTAACAGCACCGTGCGAACTTTCTTCCAGATCTTGGGCTCATGCTTCTGGACCCACAGCAGCTTCGGCGCGGTGAAACCCACTAGGGCCCGGTTGCCGGTTTCCTTGATCAGACCGGGGACCTTCTTGTGCAGGAGGGCGCACTCGGCTTCGCACCGGCCATCGTTCCACAGGATGGCCGGGCGCAGGACTTCGTCGTTTTCATCCAGCAGGGTGGCGCCGTGCATCTGGCCGCCGATGCCGATGCCCTCGACGATGGCCCCGGGGACCTTGGCCAGGACGGCCTTCACGGAGGTCACCAGGCCGAGCCACCAGTCTTCTGGGTTCTGTTCGGACCACAGGGGCTTGGGGGTGGACAGGGGATATTCCGCGGTGGCGGAGGCGAGGATGCTGCCATCCCGGTCCACGAGGACGGTCTTGCAGCCGGAGGTGCCGAGGTCGATGCCGAGAACGGGCATGGGAGCGCTTTCATTAAAAGGTAACGAAGGATGGGAGGGAATGTTCGAATGCTCGAATGCTCGAATGCTCGAATGCTCGAATGCTCGAATGC
>CANIXE010000317.1 GCA_947470885.1 Planctomycetota bacterium | reverse complement strand
TGGCTCGCCGGCCTGGTGGCCAGCGAACCCGGGGAGCGGGAAACGAAACTGCGCCGGGCCCTGACTCTCCAGCCGGCGTATCCCGCAGACGTCAACGCCATCCGCTCCGCGTTGGCCGGGGGCACCGCGTTGCCCGTCTCCGCCCTCCATCAATGACCCTGGAAAACGCAATTGGAGCGCACCTGCGGCGTTGCTTCAAACCGCGCATGGCGCTGCCATGCCGCGGCTTGAAGCGCCTTGCATCTGCGCACCACGTGCGTTTCCAGACGCACCATTTGGTTGATACAACCGTCGAGGAAAAGACTTGAATAACACAGCGGGGATTCTGCAAATGGCCAACTCAACTGCGTTATTGAGAATGACCGCAGCAAACGATCAGGCCGCGGCGATCCGACCCTTGAGCATCTGCAGGAACTGATTGTCAGGGTTCGTGGTATTGCCCGCCAGCAGGCTGATGATCCCCTGGTAGATCGCCGGGGTACGGAATCCGCTGAAAAACAGATTATCGATGAAATGGCCGTCGTACCACAAGCGGATGAAGGCGAAAAAGGTCGCCAGATCGTGGTCCGTGGCCTTAGCCCAAGGGCCCAGATCGGCATCCGCGCCCCCCGCATCCAGGGCCGTGCCCAGGCGCCAGGCCGCCCGGGTCGCCAGGAGCACTCCCGAGGAAAAAATCGGATCAATGAACCCGCCGGCATCGCCGACCATGGCGTAACGCCGGCCATGGCGACCGCGGATCCGGTAGCTGATATTGGGGATCGAGCGGACCGGCGCGGGGATGCGCCCGGCTAGGCGGACCGCCAGTTCGGGGAAATGCACCAGGTTGTTGCGGAACACGTCCGCTGGACCGCCGCCACTGACCACGGCGCTGCGTTTCAGCACCAGACCCACCGACCAGCGGGCGTCCTCCAGGGGAATCTGCCAGCTCCAGCCCACATCGGCCTTCTTGGAAATCACGATGTCCCCCCGTTCGGCCCCGGGCACCAGGGGTAGAGCATCCACATGGCCGAACACCGCGGCCCGATGCAGGTCATTGGCCCGGTCCAGGGTTCCCAGCTGGCGGGCCAACAGGGTATCCCGACCGCTGGCGTCGATCACGAAATCCACCGTCTCCTGGCCTTCGCTTCCCGGAGTCTTGTAATGGATCAATGGCAAATCGCCCTTCAGATCCACCTCCCGCACCGTCGCTGGGCAGACCAATTCCGCACCCTGGGCCACCGCGTTGTCCAACAGCAGCTTGTCAAAGCGGGAGCGTTCCACCTGATAGATCGAAGTGGGATCGCCCGGCAAACCATCGGCAAACGGGAACCGGGCGATCTTGGCGCTGCCGGCCTGCTCAAAAAACGCCGCGTGCTTGGGCAGGTAACTATGGGCCCGGAACACTTCGTGGCTGATGCCGATGTCATCGAGGATCGGCATGTTGCACGGCAGCAGACTTTCGCCGATGTGGAAGCGGGGAAAGACCTCCTGTTCGAAAATCTTGACCTGGTGCCCGCGACGGGCGAGCACTGCCGCCGCCACGGCGCCCGCGGGACCACCGCCGATGATGCCGATGCGCATGATCTGCTCCTTCCCGGCGAGCATGGAGTTGGTCCCCAGCGAGGCTAGGGGTTGCAACCCCCCAGCGTGAACCAGGAATGGGTCCATGCTGGGAACCGACCTTCCGCAAGTGGTGGCCCCGGGGCATCTCGGGCTCCATGGACCGTTGGTGGCTTTGACCCCGGCCCTGCTGGCCGCCGTGGCCGGCGCGGCGGCCTGGATGAGTCCCGTCGGTCGTTGGCCCCTGGCCCTGATTGGAGTCGTCGCCGCCTGGCTGCTGTTGGCCCTGGCCCTCCTCCCGGGCGGTGCCGGCGAGGCTTATCAGCAACCCTTGGCGGGTGGCTGGTTGGCCCTGGATCGTCTTGCCGTGGCCAGCGCCTTGGTCGCCGCCCTGATCGTCGGCGTGATGGCCCGCCGCCTGTCCCCCTGGTGGTGGGCGGGTGCCGTGGCCCTTGGCCTAACCCTGCCCTTGGTCGTCCTGGCCTGGATTCCCCATGGGTAAACGTTGGCTCCTGCTCCTCGCGGGGGTGATCCTGGTGGTGCTGGGCATCGCCGGGGTGCGCTGCCTCTCCCAGGATCTCACCGGCATCCTGCCCCAAAATGATCCCCTGCTGCTTCGGGAGGCCCGGTACTTCGCGGAACAAGGCACCGCCCGGATCCTGGTGGTGGAAGCCCGTCCCCGGGCGGGTGCGGGCTATCCCGAAGCCAAGGCGGCGCTCCTCGCCCTGATTCCCCGACTGGCGCCGTTGGGCGCGAAACCGCCAGAAGCCGGCAGCCCAGAAGCCGTGGCCCGGGCCATCGGCGTCGTCTACGCCCATCTGCCGGAATTGACCACGCCGGCGACCCTGGAGACCCTGGCCGCCGACCTGGAACCTGGGGCGCTGACCCGCCGGCTCGTGGCCCTCAAGGAGCGTTCCAGCCGGGCCGACGACCTATTCGCCGCCGGGGCAGGCCGCCAGGATCCCCTGGCCCTGGGGGCCAAACCCCTGATCGACCTGGCGGGACCCGCCGGCGCGACGCCGGATGGTCCGCTATTCCGCCACGCCGATGGCCGGCATGGGATGCTGATGTTGGAGGTGGATTTCGCCCCGGATGCGGTGGTCCCGGCCGGCCGCCTGGTGGATGCGGTCCAGGGGTTCGTCGCCGCTGATGTGGACCTGGTGGCCATCGGGCCGTATCGCCACTATGTGGAAAATGCCCGGACGATCTGGAACGACCTGTTCGCCACCCTGCCCCTGTGCCTGGCCCTGGTGGCGGTGATTTTGTGGACCCAGCTGGGCACCTGGCGGACCGTGGGCGTGGTCCATTTGCCGGCATTCATCGGCATGGCCGGAGCCTTGGCCGGGGCCGGGGCCTGGAGCCTGTTGACCGGGGCGACCATGCCCCTGGCCCTGGTGGGGTTCGCCGACGGCTTCCTGGGTATCGCCGTCGATTACGGCAACCATATCGCCGCCGCCCGCCGGGCGGGACATCGGCCGATCATGCCGTTGGTCATCAGCTACCTCACCACCGCGGCTGCGTTCAGTGTCCTCCTCACCAGTGCCGTCCCGGCCCTGCAATTTCTCGCGGCGATGGTCATCGCCGGGCTGGGCACCGCCCTGGTGGCGACCCTGTTCGTCATGCCCGCGCTGTTGCCGCCCCCCGGGGGCCGGGACCGCTGGCTGGTGATTTCCGGCCCGTT
>CANIXE010000316.1 GCA_947470885.1 Planctomycetota bacterium | reverse complement strand
GGTCCTTCACCGTCCCCTTGTGGCCCGGCTCGATGACCTTGAGGATCGCGCCGCCGTCGAAGTTGCGCATGATCGTGAGCAACTGTTCTTCGGTGAGCTGGCGGATCGCCGACAGGCCCTTGGCGAGGATTTCGCCGTGGCTTCGGTGGCTGCCGAAGATGTGGTCGTCGACGGTCAGGGTCATGGCCTGACCGACGGCGGCGGCCTCCTGGCCGATGGACAAGTGGGCCGGGCCAGCGTGCTCGTACTTCACGCCTTCGTACACGCCCTCGCGCTTGATCCGGTCGAGCATCGTCTCGAACTCGCGAATCACCACCATGTCGTACAGCGCGGCGACCAGCTGCTCGTCGGAGTAGCGCTTCCGCTCCTCGGCGAGGCCCAGCTTGTACTGGTTGATGGGGATCTCGGGCAGCTTCAGCACACTGGCCTGGCGCACGGTCTTGGGATCAATGAATTGGGCTTTTGGCATGGGGGATTCCTGAGTCGGGAGGGCGTTCGGCGCGAAAAGGGATGAATCAGTGGAGGGTAAAGATGGCGTCGCGGAGGGCTTCGCTGACCGTCGGATGGGGGAAGACCAGTTCCTTGAGCTCCTGGACCCGGAACTCGGCCTCGATCATCGCCGACCAGCCGGAGGTCATCTCGCTGACCGCCCCGCCGATGGCGTGGACGCCCAGCAGCTGCTTGGTCTGGGCGTGGAGGACCGCCTTGAGCACGCCCTTGCCGCTGTATTCGGCGAGGAACCGGCCGTTGGCGGCGAGGTTCCACGAGGCGGTGATCACTGGGATGCCTTCGACCTTGGCCTGGGCCTCGGTGAGGCCGACGGCGGCCACTTCCGGGCTGGTGTAGATCACCCCGGGGACGGCGTGATAACGCATACGGTCCGCCTTGCCCACGATGTCGTTGACCGCGACCTCCGCCTGGCGGCTGGCGACGTGGGCCAGCATCAGCTTGCCGGTGCAGTCGCCGGCGGCGTAGACACCGGGCACGTTGGTGCGCAGGCGTTCGTCGACGGTGATGAAGCCCCGCTTGAGATCCAGGCCCAGGGCTTCCAAGCCCAGGTTGTCGGTGTTCGGGGTGCGCCCGGTGCAGACCAGGACCATGTCGGCGTCGGTGCGGTGCTCGGCGCCGGTGCCATCCACATGGCGCAGATGATCGGCTTCGATGCCCGCGACCTTGTGGCCCAGGTGGAACTTCACGCCCTTCTTTTCCAGCTCGCCCCGGAGGATCGCGGAAATCGAGGCGTCGATGCTGGGGGTGATTTCCGGCAGGAACTCGATGACCGTGGTGGCGACGCCGATGGAGGCGAAGAAACAGGCGAATTCCACGCCGATCACCCCACCGCCCACCACCGCCAGCTTTTTCGGTAGGGCGCTGATGTTGAGGATCGCCGACGAATCGACGACGTGGGGCAGGTTGATCCCCGGAATGGGCGGCTTGGCCGGGCGGCTGCCGGTGGCGATCAGCAGGGCGGCGCCCACGTATTCGGTGCCGCCGACGCTGACCTTGTTCGCCGCCAGGACCTTGGCCTCACCCTTGATGACCTCGACCTTGAATTTCTTCATCAAGCCGCGGATGCCCTGGCGCAGACCGTCCTGGACCTGCTTCTTCCGGGCCATGGCCTTGTCCAGGTGGAACATCGCCTTTTCCACGGTGACGCCGTAGGCCTCGCTGTGGAGGGCGCCGTAGTAGGCCTTGGCCGAAGCCAGGAGGGTCTTGGTGGGGACGCAGCCCCAGTTCAGGCAGACGCCGCCGAGATGTTCTTCCCGCTCGATGAGCAGGACTTTCTTGCCGGCTTCGCCGGCCCGTTCGGCGGCGACATAGCCGGCGGGGCCGGCACCAAGGACGATCAGATCATAGGACATGGGATGGTTTCCGCGGAAGGGGCGTTCAGACGGCCAGGAGCAGGTCGATGCTCTCGATGGCCTGGACCAGGGCCTGGAGGAACCGGGCGGCCGGGGCGCCGTCGAGGGCCTGGTGGTCGATGGTCAGGGACAGGTGGACCGAGGGGATGAACTCCACGGCACTCTCACCCTTGCCTTCGGGACCTTGGTACGGACGCAACGTGATCGCGCCCACGCCCAGGATGGCGACTTCCGGGGTGTTGAGCACCGGGGTGAAGGATTCGATGCCCAGGGCGCCGACGTTGGTGATGGAGAACGTGGACCCGCTCAGCAGCTCGGGGCCCAGCTTCCCGGCCTGGGCGCCCTTGGCCAAGGTCTTGGCGTCGGTGGCGATCTGGGCCAGGGACTTGCGGCCGGCATCCTTGAGGACGGGCACCATCAGACCCCGCTCGGTGTCCACCGCCATGCCCAGGTGGATGTCGCCGAACTGGCGGATCTTGTCGCCCAGCCAGTGGGCGTTCAGGGCCGGGTGCTTGGGCAGGGTGCGGGCGACGGCGAACAGGATCAGGTCGTTGACGGTGATGCCCGGCAGACCCAGGGCATCCCCCTTGGCCTTGGCCTTGGCGCGCCAGGCCTGGAGATTGGCGGCCTTGGCGGTGGCGGTGAGGGTCAGCTGGGCGCTGCCGGACAGGCTGGCGCGCATCCGTTCGGCGACGATCTTGCGGATGCCCTTCACCGGGATGTCGGTGATCGTGCCCGGGGCGGCGGCAGCCACCGGGGCCGGAGCTGCGGCAGGAACAGGAGCCGCAGCGGGGGCGGCGCGGTCGGCGACGGTGATCCGGCCACCGATGCCGGTGCCGGTGCCGGGGGTCGCACCGCCCGCGGCGGCGGCGGCGGGGGTCATGGCCGGGGCGTTGCGCACATCCCGTTCGATCACCAGGCCGGCGGGGCCGGTACCGGCGATGGTGTCCACCTGGACGCCCCGTTCAGCGGCGACGGCCTTGGCCTTGGGGCTGGCACCCGGGTGGTCGGCGATGGCGACGGCCGGGGCAGCGGCGGCCACCGGGGCGGCGGGCGCAGCGGCAGCAGCGGCAGGCGCGACGCTTTCGGTCGCAGCGGCGGCGGGGGCAGCACCGCCCGGGGCGAATTCAGCGAAGGCTTCACCGGGGTTGCCCAAGGCGCCGATATTGGTCTGGACGGGGACATCCTCACCGACCTGACGGAAGATCGCCAACAGGGTACCGGCGGCGGGGGCCGGGACCTCGACGGTGGCCTTGTCGGTCTCCACTTCGCACAGGCCGTCGCCCTCCTTCACCGCATCGCCGACTTTTTTCAGCCAGGTCTTGATGATGCAGGACTCGACGCTGTTGCCTTGCTTGG
>CANIXE010000315.1 GCA_947470885.1 Planctomycetota bacterium | reverse complement strand
GTTGAAGCTGACACCACCAAAGCCGAGCTGGCGCTCGGCGCTCCCAGTAGGGGCCGTTGCTGATCCAGGATGCCATCAGCGCTTCGGCGCTGATTTCCCCGTCGGAGGCGGGCCGAGGTACGCGTCGACGGCGGCGAACAACTGGTCCCGCAGGACATAGGCCAGGACGCAGAACACCACCACGCCGCCGATCACCAGGCTCCACCGGGTGGCCTCGCCAAGTCCTGACGTGGCGCCGCCGGCGGGAGCCGGGCTGCGGCCTTTGCCCCGGCCGATGCCGGCGATCTGGCAGAGGTCGTTTTCCAGGTCCTTCAACCGGGGATACCGGCGGTCCGGGTTCTTTTTCAGGCAGCGTTCAATCACCGCCTTCATCTGCAGATCCATCCGGGGGAACGTGGGTTCCTTCTTCTGGTGGAGGTCGATGAGGACGTAGGGATCGTTGGCGGTGAACGGCGTGTCGCCGGTGACCATTTCGTACAGCAGCACGCCCATGCTGTAGATGTCCCCGCGCACATCCACCACCTTGGTGTTGGTGCATTGCTCCGGGCTCATGTACAGGGGCGTGCCCATGATCTGGCCGGTCATGGTCAGCTTGGTCCGCTTGGGATCCGGCTGCTTGGCCAGGCCGAAATCCGCCACCTTCACCACCGAGGCCTTCTTGGTGTTGCCGATGATGAAACCGACCTTGTTGTCAGGGCCCTTGGAAATCAGCAGGTTTTCCGGCTTCAGGTCCCGGTGCACCGTGCCGCAGTCCTGGAGGCCCCGAAGGGCCATGATGGCGATCCAGGCGGCTTCCTTCACCGGCAGGGTCTTCTTGGAATCCAGGTAATCCCGGAGGCTGCCGCCGTTCATGTGCTCCATCGCCAGGTAGCGGAAATGGAGGTGCTGGCCGTCGTGGCGGAAGCCCACCACATGGGGGCTCTGGACCCCCTTGATGACGTCGATCTCCCGTTGGAAGCGCTCCAGATCCGAGGGATTTTCCAGGATTTTCACCGCCACCAGTTCCACCGGGTTGCGCTTCAGCTGGCAGCGGAACACCATCCCGCAGCCGCCTTCCCCCAGTTTCTTGACCACGAGGTACCGGCCGTCGACCTCGTCGCCCTGGTTCAGGCGCAATTGGATCGGAGGTTTCGCCACGGCCATGCGGGGAGTATGCAACGACTGGCGCTTCGCCAATCCCAGGAATGGGTCCGGGATCATGGTCAGCTTGCAACACCCACCCCGGGCTTCCACTGCCCCGCCGATGCCCCCCGCCACCGGTTTTCAGGTCTTCTGCTCGAACCACCCGGAGCTGCTTCTGGCGGTGGCGGCCCGGCGGTTGGCGGCGGCGGTGGCCCGGCTGCCCCCGGACGACCTGCGGGGCCTGCCGGTGCTGGTGCCCTCCGCCCCGGCCCGGGACCGCCTGCGGGACGCCCTGGCCAGCGAACTAGGGGCCTGCGCCGGTCTGGACCTGCTGTTGCCCGGGGAATTCACGGGGGCCTGGCTGCCCCGGCGCCTGGGCCTGGATGCCCGGGAATTTGCGGCGATCTCTGCGGAATCCGCCCGCTGGCGGATCTGCGCCGCCCTGGACGCGGCCCCGGGGATCGCCCCCGACCAGCCCACCTGGGACGCCCGCCGCCTGGCCCTGGCCAAGCGGGTCACCGACGCCCTGTTGCGCCTGGCCAACTGGGATGGGGACCATTCCGCGGTGCCTTGGGCCGCCGGCGAGGCCAGCCCCTACGATGTCGCCTATCCGTTTCTGAAGCCCCTCTGGGGTGCGGTGGTCCAGGGGGCCGATCCGAAAGCGGCCCAGCGGGCCCTGGTGGCTGCCCTGGCCGACGCCCAGGATCTGTCGCCCCTGGTTTTGGCGGTGGCGACGCCGGACCTGTCGCCCCAGGTCCTGGAGGTGCTGGCGGCTCTGGGGCGGCAGACCCTGGTTCAAGTGGTGATCCAGCAGCCGGTGCCCGGGGACTGGTCGGATCAGACCCTGGCGTGGAAGGCGGGGGGCCCCGCCGAGGAGGCTTGGAGCCATCGCCTGCTGGCCCAGTGGGGCATCGAGCACCGCCAGGCCCTCCGCCGCCTGGATGCCGCCGGGGCGGAAATTTCCAGCGAGGACGGAATGTTCGTCATCCCCGAGGGGGACACCTTGCTGGCCCGGATGCAGCGGGATCTGGCCACGGGGACGGCCCGGCCGTCCCAGGCTGAAGTAAAACAGGAGGGTACTACCCCGGACGATTCCCTGGTGGCCGTCTGCGCCTTCGGCCCCCGGGCCGAAGCGGAAGCGGTAAAGCACCGGCTCACCGCGTGGTTCTGCGCCGGGGACCTGGCCCCCCACGAGGTGTGCATCGCCTGTCCCGACCCGGCGGTGTACGCGCCGTTGCTGCGGGCGGTATTCGCCGGGCTGGGCGAAGGCCCGGCCATCCCCCTGGATTTGAAAGCCGCCGACGGCGCACCCGATCCGGCCACCGCAGTGGCCCTGGCCCTGGCGGGACTGATGCCCGGACGCTGGGCCGCGCCCACGGTGTTCAGCCTGTTGGCCGCCGGGCCAGTGGCGGAACCCTGGGGCTTCACCGGGCGGTTCCTCGATCGCCTGCGGACGTGGTGCGACACGGCGGATCTGCGCTTTGCCACCGACGGAGAGCACCGCCAGGCCCTGGGTCTCCCCGGGGATCCCGCCGCCACCTGGCGCCGGGGCCTGCAGCGCCTGGCCTGGTCCGCCTACCTGGGGGCCGACACGGACGAGGTGGCCATCCACGCCGGCACGGTGCCCGTGGCCGAGCAGGACGAAGCGGAGGCCGCCGCCGCCGCCCGCCTAGCCGAGGTCCTGCTGCCCCTGTTGGATGCCGCCCCCCGCTGGCGCACGCCCCACCCGCCGGCGTGGTGGGCGGAGGAACTGCCCCGGCTGGTCCGCCATCTCCGTCGCCACCAGGCTGACGATGGGGACGCCGACGATGCCGCCTTGTCCCGGCGCCTGCATGTGTGGGCCCAACACCTAGAGGAAGCCGGATTTTCCCAGGCCCCCGTGGCCGCCGACCTGGTGGCGGCCCTGCTGGAGGAAGGCCCCGGCCCGGCTCCGGTGCGGGCCGGCGGGATCGCCGTGGGCACCCCTGCCAGCCTGCGGGGCCACGCCTGGGACGTGGTCTGCCTGATGGGCTTCGATCACCAGGCCTTCCCCCGCCAGCCCAGTGGGAGCGACGTGGATCCCCTGGTGCGCATGCCGGTGCCCGGCCAGCCGGATCCCCGG
>CANIXE010000314.1 GCA_947470885.1 Planctomycetota bacterium | reverse complement strand
TCCGTGTCGAAGTGCGCTGGGAGCGCCAGCTCGGCGCTCCCAGTGCCGCCCGTTCTGCGCCTTGAGAGAAATCCTTTCCCGATTCCCTTGCCCTTAGCCCAGGATCCCGGCCCATGGTGGATGGTGACGATTACTACCTGACCCGACGGGCGTTGTTCAACCGCTGTAACCTGTCCCCCTGGGCCATCGCGGGACAGCAGTTCCAGGAATCGCCCCAGCCGTTGGAGATTTCCTGGATCCGTGAGGAGAACCAGGATTTCCTGTCCCGTTTGGGGGAGATCTCCGATCCCACCGAACGGGGGTTGGTGTTCCACGAGTACTGCCTGTCCCGGTTCTGGGTCCATGAAAATGAAGAGGCTCGGCCCACGGGGAAACGCCGCCTACGCCACAGCTACCACTCGGTGCTGATGGGCTGGGGTGTGGACAGCAACGGGCCGTCCGGCGCGATCCTCAAGGGCTGGGCGGAACACCGCTTTGGCCTGCGGACGATCTATCATCAGGTGGCGCTGGCGAAGGAGCAGGAAGCCTACGAACAATACACGCGGGAACGGATGCGGGGCATGACTTCGGGCTTGGGGATGCAGTTGGATTTGCTGTACACGTATTGCCAGGACGAATTGCGTCGGCGGCACCCCGGGGAACGCTGGCTCACGTTGTACCGGGGCACCCACGATGCCCAAGCCTACACCGTCAAGACCGCGGCCCATCGCCGGGATCTTCACCTGGTGGAACTGAATACCCTCAGCTCATTCACCGATGATCCGGAAATCGCCTGGGAATTCGGTTCGCTGGTGTGGAAGGTCCAAGTTCCTCTCGCGAAGATTGTCTCCTTCAGCAGCCTCCTGCCCCGGAGCGTCCTCAAGGGCGAGCAGGAATTCATCGTCCTCGGCGGCGACTACCTGGTTCGCCCCGTGGGGTGCTGACATGGCAGCCCTCGTCCTTCCCCGGGACCGCCTGCTGGGCGGGATGATCGGCCTGGTGGTGGGGGATGCCCTGGGCGTGCCCGTGGAATTTAGTCATCGCAGCGACCTGGATCGGAATCCGGTGCGGGGGATGCGGGGTTACGGGATGCACCAGCAGCCGTTGGGCGCGTGGAGCGATGACGGCGCCCTGGCCCTGGCCCATGCGGCGGCCTTCATCGACCATGGTTGGGATGCCCGCCGCCATCTGGAGGGATTCCTCGCCTGGCTGGATGAGGCCCGCTGGACGGCCAACGGCAAAGTGTTTGACGTGGGCATCACCACCCGCCGGGCGATCGTCCGTTTTCGCCGGGGCACGGATCCCGCTGAAGTGGGTTGCCGGGGCGAACGGGACAACGGCAATGGCTCGCTGATGCGGATTTTGCCGGCGTCCTGTTGGTGGGCGGGTTCCTCCACGGAAACCATCATCCAGCGGGTGGGCGAGGCCAGTGCTCTGACCCACGCCCACATTCGCGCCCAGATGTGCTGCGTTCTCCACGCCCTCATCACCGACCGGATGCTGGGGCAGTGGCCCATCGCCGCGGCGCTCCAAGATGCCGGCAAGCGGATCGCGCCGTTCATTCCCGCTGAGGAATTGCCGATCTTTGCCCCGTTGTTGGATGGATCCTGTCTGGAACTGCCCCGATCGAAGGTTCCCAGCGACGGGTATGTGGTGTCCACTTTGATCGCCGCCTGCTGGTGCCTGCACCGTCACCCGGGTTTCGCGGAAGCCGTCCTCGCGGCGGTGAATCTTGGGGAGGACACGGACACCACCGGCGCGGTGGTGGGTGGGCTCGCGGGTCTGCGGGGCGGTTTCACCGGGATCCCCCAGGTATGGACCACCTGTTTGCCCCAGAGCCGGATGGTGATCGAACTGGCGACGGCGTTTGCTGAGGCCTGTCTATCCACTCGCCGCTAAACCGCCGATTGCGGTGCCGTGGTGAGTAGTCCGTGATCACGCATTTTGCGGTATAACGTCGCCCGATGGATTCCCAGTTCCTGGGCCACCGCCACTCGATTGCCTGCGTGCCGGTGGAGGGCTTCCGCTAGGGCCGTGGCTTCGGCTTGGCGCAGGGGCGAGGCCGCCGCCTGCCGGGCCGGTGCCGGTTCCTGGAATTCCTCGGGTAGATGGCCGAGGTCGATGACCTCCCGGCCGCAGAGAACGAAGGCCCGCTCAATGACGTTTTCCAATTCTCTGACATTCCCGGGGAATTTGTGGTTCCCCAAAGCGGCCAGGGCGGCGTCCGTCAGCCCGGGGACCTGCCGGCCCTGCAGCCGGTTCAGACGGTCGACGAAATGTTCCGCCAGCAGGGGGATGTCCTCGGGCCGATCCCGCAGGGGCGGCAGTTCCAGGCGAACCACGTTCAGGCGGTAGAACAGGTCCAGGCGGAAGGTTCCGGCGGTCACCATGTCCTGAAGATTGCGGTTGGTGGCGGCGATCACCCGGACGTCGGCGGCCACCGGTTCCGTGGCCCCCAGGGGCTCGAACTGACGTTCCTGGAGCACCCGCAGCAGGCGCACCTGCATCGCCGGGCTGATGTCGCCGATCTCATCCAGGAACAGCGTTCCGCCCTTGGCCCGTTCAAAGCGTCCAGCCTTGTCCGCCTTGGCATCGGTGAATGCGCCTTTGCGGAAACCGAATAGTTCGGCTTCCAAGAGATTATCCGGCAGGGCTCCACAATTCACCGCGATGAACGGGCCTTCCGCCCGCCCGGACTGGGCGTGGATGGCCCGGGCCAGCAATTCCTTGCCGGTGCCGCTTTCGCCGCCGATCAGCACCGTGGCCGGGGATTGGGCCACCGCCGGTACCAAGTCGAATATTTTTTGCATCCGCGGACTGCGGCTCACCAGATCCGCGAGTTTCCAGCGGCCTTTTAGCTCACGTTCGAGGGTCATCTCCCGGGACAAATCCCGGATGGTCGCCACTGCGCCGTGGCCCCGGCCCTTGGGATCGGTGAGCAGGTTGGTGGTGATCATCACCTGACGCTCGCTGCCGTCGGCGTGTTTCAGCAGGCCCGGCTGATCCCGCAAGGTGCGGCCGGATTTCAGGGTATCGCTGATCAGGCACGAACCGCCGCAGCAGGTGGCGAAGACCGTTTCGCAAGGCCGGTCCAGGATTCGTTCCCGGCGCAGGCCGGACATCAATTCGGCGGCCCGGTTGAAGGCGGTGATCCGTCCCAGGCGGTCGATGGTGACCACCCCTTCGGCCAGGGAGTCGAGGATGATCTCGGCGATGGGGGAGCTCATGGCGGCGAGAGTGGTTGGCGTTGCAGAATCGCAACCGTC
>CANIXE010000313.1 GCA_947470885.1 Planctomycetota bacterium | reverse complement strand
GAAGGGGGACACCCCCCAGGTCATTGCCAAGCGGGAATTGGGCGCGAAAGCATCCAAGAAGGACGTCGATGTCCTGGTCAAATCCATCGTCGCCTTGAATCCCGGGATCAATCCCACCAACTTGCGGATCGGCCAAAAGATCAAATTACCCGCCAAGGGTGGTTCGGCCCCCGTTGTTCCGACGCCTGCGCCCGCGAGTCCTCCGGTGGCACCGGCCGTTCCCGGAGGCTTCGGTGCGCCGACGACTCCGGGAGCCTTTGGCGCCCCGGTTGCCCCGGGTGGAACCAATGGTTTTGCGCCCTCGACCCCGGATCCAGCTTTTGGCGCGCCGGTTACCCCGGCCACGACGGCGCCTGCGCCTGGAGCTTCCCCGTTCGGCACCGCTCCGGCGTCGGGCTTTGGTGCTCCGACAACGGGTGCCAGTGATTTCGCTTCGCCCTATGCCAACAGTAATCAAGGCTTTGGTGCCCCTGCGCCGGTGGCGCCGGCGGCGGGCCCGACTTCCATCCGCTGAACTGCAACAGCTGCAACGACCTGGGATGATATTGGCCCACCAGACGCCCGGCTATTGCCGGGCGTCTTTTGTTTGGCAGCGGCGTCGCCGGCCCACCATCACCCACCATGGCTGAATCGGATTTCGCACGGGACCTGCATCGGATCATCGGCGTCTGCCGGGCCCTCGGCAGCGAGCGGGACCTGGATCGGCTTTTGGAGCTGATTCTCCGGGAGGCCACGGCGCTGGTCACCGCGGATCGCGCCAGCCTGTTTCTGGTGGATGAGGGGCGCAAGGAACTATGGACGCGGATCGCCCAGGGGGCCGGCGAAATCCGTTTGCCCCTAGGGAGCGGGATAGCCGGATCGGTGGCCGCCACGGCCCAGGTCATCAACATTCCCGAGGCCCACGCAGATCCCCGGTTCAATCCAGAGAACGATCGGCGGAGCGGTTATCACACCCGATCGATCCTGTGCATGCCCCTCCTCAACCATCTGGATGTGGTGGTCGGGGTCATCCAGGTTCTGAATAAGCTGGACGGAACAGCCTTTGATGGCCACGACGAACACCTGCTGTCCGCCCTCTGCGGCCAGGCGGCGGTGGCCATCGACAATGCCCAGCTCATCACCAAGGAACGGGAATCCCAGCGCCTGGCCCGGGAGATGGAACTCGCCCGGCAGATCCAGTTGTCCCTGCTGCCGGATGCCCCCCCGGAAGTCTCCGGCTGGCGTTTTGCCGCCTACACCCGGTCCTGCGATGAGACCGGCGGCGACTATTACGATTTCATCACCCGCCCGGATGGCGGCGTGGATGTGGTGATCGGTGATGTCAGCGGCCACGGCATCGCCGCAGCGATGCTGATGAGCACGGCCCGGGCATTTCTTCGTGCTCTCCATCCCGTGGAGCCGGATGCCGGGCGCCTGATCACCCGGATGAACGAGCTGTTGGAACTGGATATGGCGGATGACACGTTCATGTCGTTCGCCCACTGCCGCCTGGGCAGCGATGGGTCCTGCGCCCTGGTGAATGCCGGCCACGAGGCGCCGTTGTTCTACCGCCAGGGACAGGGATTCGACAATGTGGATATCGGGGGTCTGCTTCTGGGCATGCTTCCGGATATGCTTTGGGAATCCACGGCCGTCCCGTCCCTGGTGTCCGGTGATCTGATGGTCCTGTTCACCGACGGGGTCTTCGAGGCCCAGGCTCCCCCGGATTTCCAGACCTTCGGTTTGGACCGGCTGAAGGAGACCGTGGTGGCCAACGCCGCTGGAGGGGCCAAGGCCGTGTGCGACGCCGTGGTGTCGGCCGTGGATGCCTGGTTGGCCGGCCACCATCCCCACGACGACTTGACCCTGGTGGTGGTGGAGCGCCTCTGATGCCTACGCCTGTGCACATGTTCCCCGGTGATCCACCCCAGATCCCCGACGTCTTATGGCGACGGACGATCCCCGCCCGCCTGTCACTGAAGGACGGTCTCATGGAGGAGATCGAAGCCGAGATGTCCGGGCACGGCCTGATCATTGACGAGGATCGCCATTGGCTGCTCCTGTGCCTCGATGAGGCCCTGGTGAACGCCATCCTCCACGGCAATGAGGCGGATGACGCTTTTCCGGTGGACATCACCCTGGGCTTGGCCTCTGGACGTTGGGTCATTCGTATCGACGACCAGGGACACGGCTTCACCCTGGATTCCATCCCCGACCAGGAGGAGGACGACAGCCTGTTCCTGGAACATGGGCGGGGCATCAGGCTGATGCGGGAATGGCTGGACGAACTCCATTACTGGCGTGGGGGAGCCACCTTGTGGATGTCCCGGGGGATCCCATAGTCGGGAAACTTACAGAGGAAATCCATGCCCAGTGAGCATCTGATCATCCAGGCCTACGACGGCATCGTCCTGGCGAAGATCACCAAGGAGCGGGTCCTGGAGGCCCCGGTCATCAACGCCCTGGCGGAAGATCTGGCCAAGCTGGTGGACCGCTACCCCAAGATCAGCCTGGTGCTGGATTTGGCGGATGTGGGGTACCTGTCGTCGTCGTTCATCGGCAAGTTAATGGCCTTGTTCAAGGCGGTCACCGCGGTGAAGGGACGGATGGCGGTGGGGGGGGTGAGGCCGAGCCTGATGCCGTTGTTCCAGGTGACGAGGTTGGATAAGATTATTACCTTTGCTCCAGACGCCGAACAGGTCATTCAGCTTTATAAACGTAAACCCCTCTGACGCCTGCTGACGGGCCTTGCGTCCCCGCCCAGCCCCGGCGCTTCGCGCCGGGCAGCCGCCTTCGGCGGCTGGTGCCTGCGGCACTCTGGTCGGTTCCGCGCCGGCTGCGCCGGCAGTTGCGCTGCGCGCAACCAAGGCCCTGTCGGCGCGGTGCTCGCTTCGCTGCGCCCCGGCCTCCGCTGATCGCGGGGGTTCCCCCCGCTACGCCCCACCAGGGGCTCTCGCCCCTGGACCCGCACCGCTAGAACGGGGCTCTCGCCCCGGACCCGCACCACTAGAACGGGGCTCTCGCCCCGGACCCGCACCCCCAGATATCGACAAATACGGTGTTGACCCCGGGAGCGCCGGCCTCCAGGCCGGCTCGCGAAAACGCCATGTAAGGCAATCTCTTTGCACTGCTGCCGGAGCGCCGTGCGCCAGCTCTGCATCGGTTGGGTGCGGTTAATCCAAAAGCGTGAGTCATCGTACAAGTCGAGCATTCGAGCATTCGAGCATTCGAGCATTCGAGCATTCGAGCATTCGAGCATTCGAGCATTCGAGCATTCGAGCATTCGAGCATT
>CANIXE010000312.1 GCA_947470885.1 Planctomycetota bacterium | reverse complement strand
GCGCCATCGGGCAACTTAGCAAAGGCGATCAGGAATGCCTTGTCCTGGGGCGGGATGAACGACGTCGGGGTGGCGTTGAATCGGTCGTAGGTCAGCCACATCAGGCCACCGTAGAGAACCAGGGCGATGACGCTGAGGCGGATCACCCGGCGGGTGATGCCTACATAAGCCTCGGAGCCGGCCTTGAACACAGCATTGAAGCCCGCGAAGAACCAGCCGAACAGCAAGCCGCCAGGACGGTGCCCCGCAGTGTGGGGTTTGAGCAACAGAGCGGCCAAGGCCGGGGACAGGGTCAGGCTGTTGAAGGCCGAGATCGCCGTCGAGAACGCGATGGTCAGGGCGAACTGCTGGTAGAACCGGCCGGTCAGGCCGCTGATGAATGCAGTGGGGATGAACACCGCGCAAAGAACCAGGGCGGTGGCGAGGATCGGGCCGCTGACTTCCCGCATCGCCTGTTTGGTCGCCGCCCGGGGCGTCAGGCCCAGGGCGATGTTTCGTTCGACGTTTTCCACGACCACGATGGCGTCATCGACGACGATGCCGATGGCCAGCACTAGGCCAAACAGCGACAGAGCGTTGATGGTGAAGCCCAGGCTGTGCATGATCGCGAAGGTGCCGATCACCGACACCGGCACGGCCAGCAACGGGATCAGCGAGGCGCGCCACGTCTGCAGGAACAAGATGACCACGATCACTACCAGAACGATGGCTTCCAACAGGGTATGGACCACGGCCTCGATGGAGGCGCGAATGAACTCCGTGGGATCGTAGACGATGGTATGCTTGATCCCGGCGGGGAAGGACTTCTCCAGCTCCTTCATCACCGCCCGAACTTCGTTGCTCACCGCCAGGGCATTTGATCCCGGGGCCTGGATGATGGGCATCGCCACCGCGGATTTGTTGTTCAGCAGGCTGCGCAAACTGTAGGTGTTGGCGCCGAGTTCGACCCGGGCGACATCGCTGAGCCGGACGAGCTGGCCCTGGGTTCCCCGGCGGACGACGATAGCCTTGAACTGCTCCGGATCCGCCAACCGGCCCTGGGTGGTGATGGTGCATTCAAATGCGGTGGGTTCCGCCACTGGTTGCTGGGCCACGGTGCCGGCAGCAATCTGCACGTTCTGTTCGCGGATGGCCGCGACCACATCCGAAGGCGCCAGCCCCCGGGCGGCCATCCGTTCCGGATCCAGCCAGACGCGCATCGCGAATTCGCCGCCGCCGAAAATTGGCACGTCGCTGATGCCCGGGATTCGCAGCAGGCGGTCCCGGACGGATAGACGGGCAAAGTTGGACAGGGTCAAGTTGTCCACCGTGCCCTCTTCCGCCGTAAGATGGACGACCATCAACAGATTGCGCGTGGCTTTCTGGGAGACGACCCCCAGACGCCGGACCTCGTCAGGCAACCGGGCGGTGGCCCGCTGGATCCGGTTCTGAACCTCGATGAGAGTCTTGTCCAGGTCGGTGCCCAGGCGGAAGGTCAGGGTCAGGGCCATGGCCCCATCGGGCATGCTCTGGCTGAACAGGTAGATCATCCCATCCAGACCGGTCATCTGCTGTTCCAGCGGTCCCGCCACGGTGGCGGCGATGGTTTCCGGGCTGGCGCCGGGATAACTGGCGTTGATGGCTATGGTCGGGGGGACGACTTCCGGATACTCGCTGATGGGCAGCTTGAACATCGCAATCGCCCCGAGGAGGACGATCACCACGGACAGCACTCCGGCGAAAATCGGGCGATCGATGAAGAACTGGGGTAGTCTCACGGCTTCTTCCCTTCGCCGACCTTGGCCTCCGCACCGGCCTCAGCCTTCGGGGCGGCAGGAGCAGCGGGCGCGCCCGGGGGCGGGCCTGCATTCTCCAGGGTTTCCATCGAGGCGGGCACCGGCATCACCGGCATCCCGGGGAAGAATATCTTGGCCAGATTGTTGACCGCGATCAGCTCACCCGGCTTCAATCCGGCGTCGACGATCCGCAGCAGACCGAAGCGTTCACCCAGTTGGACCGGACGGAAAGCCGTAGCTCCTTTCTCATCCACCGTCAGGACATAGCGGGTGGCAAGCTGGGCTTGGACCGCCCGTTCATTGATCAGCAGCACCGGCCTGGGTGCGGCCAGTTCCACCGAGATGCGGGCGAAGGCACCAGGGGTCAGCAGGCGATGGGGATTGTCCAGCGTGGCCCGGACGCGGATCGCCCCGGCGGCAGTGTCAAATTGGTTTTCCGCGAACGTCACCACACCGGGATGGGGATAGCCCCCCTCGCCGGTCAGGCCCACAGACACAGCCACGGGACCAGCCCCATGCAACCGGGCGGCCAAGACGGCAAAGGTGGCCTCATCCAGATCCCAGGCGGCATAGACCGAATCAGAACGGACGATGGTGGCCAGCAGCGTGGCCGGAGCCGGCCCACCACCCTGGACGACGCTGCCCACGGTGGTGATGATTTTGCCCAGGGCTCCGTCGATGGGGGCGATCACCCGGGTATGGTCCAAATCCAGCTGAGCGGCGATGGCCGCAGCCTTGGCCGAGGCGAGGGCGGCGGTAGCCACGGCCAGCCCCCCTTCCGCCACGGCTTTTTCAGCAGTGGCGGTGAAGATCGCGGCTTCGGCGTCATCGAAGGCCTGACGGCTGACCGTCTGGTCCTTCACTAGCTGCTTGGCCCGAGTGTATTGCTGACTGGCCAGCTTCAGTTTGGATTCCACCCGGGTGATCTCGGACTTGGCGCGGATGATGTCCGCCTCGGCCCGGGCGATGTCCGCCTCGCCCTTGGCGACGGTGGCCCGGAACGGGGCGTCATCCAGGCGCAAAATCACGTCGCCAGCCTTAACCACCGCACCATCCGCCACCAGGACCTCGACGACCTGGCCGCTGACCCGGGGGCGCAACTCGACGCTTTCAATGGGCTCGATCCGGCCGGTGAAAACTTTGGTCACCGGCAGGGTCTTCTCGATTCCCGAGGCAACGCCCACAGGAGGAGCAAAACCCCCGCCCTTGGGAGCTTCCGGCGGCTTTTCACCGCAACCGGCGAGAACGAGAATGCCCAGGAGGGCGGCGGCGGGATAGGGCAGTCGGGTCATGGGGTATCCTGGAAGGTAAGATTGCAGACCAGCTGGTGGACCAGGGTCTGATAGGAGATGTCCGTGTGGGTTCGATGAAGTTGGGTGCCCTGCTGGAGGACCGACCAGACCAGCAGGGCCTGGGTCCGGGGCTCGCCGGGAAAGCGCAGCGAGCCGGCGGTGCGGCCCTCATCGAGCCAGCGGGTCAAGCCGGTGATGCAATCATCGATCCAGGC
>CANIXE010000311.1 GCA_947470885.1 Planctomycetota bacterium | reverse complement strand
GAATGGGAAAACTCAGTAAGGTCATTGAAGGTGGGTGCCCGGTCCGCCATGCCGGGATCGCACCTGACATGCCCGGAATTGATCTTGCACCAAACAACACCCCGGACCGTGGACGGCCCGGGGTGTTGAATTGGATAACTTCGCTAATTTGGCGTCTTTATTTCGCCAGGTAGCGTTCCAGCAGGGCGGTGGTGCTGGGATTGAAGCCGGCCACGGGGGCCTTCTTCTTGCTGCGGCTGGCGCTCAGCTGGGTGCGGACCTGCTTGGCCAGGACTTTGCCCAGTTCGACGCCCCACTGGTCGAAGCTATTGAGGCCCCAGATGAAACCCTGGACAGCGGTGCGGTGCTCGTACAGGGCCAACAGCTGGCCGACGGCATAGGGGGTCAGCTGGTTCAGGAGCAGGACGTTGCTGGGCCGGTTGCCCGGGAATTCCTTGTGGGGAATCAGGGACTCGTCGACGTTTTCCGCCTTCAATTCGGCGGCGGTCTTGCCAAAGGCCAGGGCGTCGGGCTGGGCGAAGAAGTTGGCCATCAGCTCGTCGTGGTTGGACACCACCTCGCCCTTGAGGGCCACCGGGGTCTGACTCTTGCGGAAGCCGATGAAATCTGCGGGAACGACCCGGCCTTGGTGGACCAACTGATAGAAGCTGTGCTGGCCGTTGGTGCCCGGTTCGCCGAAGTCGATTTCACCGGTTTGGAACGGGATCACCGAACCGTCCAGGGCGACCCGCTTGCCGTTGGATTCCATATCCACTTGCTGGATGTGGGGGGCCAGCTTGAGGAGGGCTTGGCTGTAGGGCAGCAGGGCCCGGGTGTGGTGGCCGAGGAACGACGAATTCCACACGCCAAACAAACCAAGAAGGATCGGCAGGTTCTTCTCGATGGGGGCTTCCAGCAGGTGGCGGTCGATGGCGTGGGCGCCGGCGAGGAACTTGGACACTGCGGTCCAGCCGTATTGCAGGGCCAGGGGCACCAGGCCGACGGCGCTGGTGACGCTGTAGCGGCCGCCGACCCAGTCCCAGAAGCCAATGGCGTTTTTTGGATCGATGCCGAAGGCTGCCACTTCTTTCAGGTTCGTGCTCACCGCGATCATATGCTTGGCGACCGCTTTTTCTCCCAGCTTGGCCACCAGCCAAGCGCGGACGGTGCGGGCGTTCAGCATGGTCTCGGCGGTGGTGAAGGTCTTGCTGATGACCACCACCAAGGTCGTCGCCGGGTCGAAGCCTTCCAATGCCCGGGCGGAGTCTGTGGGATCGACGTTGGCCAGGAAGTGCAGACGACGGCCAACTGCTGCCTTGGCGGCGGCGGGATCGTTGCGGATGGCCTCGGCCACGAATTCCGGGCCCAGGTAGCTGCCGCCGATGCCGATGGCCACCACGTCGGTGAGTTTCTTGCCGGTGGCACCCTTCCACTTCCCACTGCGTACCGCATCGCTGAGGGATTTGATCTGGCGCTGGACCTTGTGGACCTCGGCCACCACGTCGACGCCGTCCACCACGATTTTTTCGCCCTTCTGGGCGCGCAGGGCGACGTGGAGGACGCTGCGGTTTTCCGTGGTGTTGATCTTGTCGCCCCGGGCCATGGCCTTGATCTTGCCCGGGACGTTGGCTTCCTTCGCCAGCTCGATGAGCAGATTCATGGTCATCGCCGTGGCGTTCTGCCGGCTGAAATCCAGGATGATGCCGTCGTGCTCGGCGATCATTGATTTGCTCCGGGCGGCATCCTTCAGCAGCTCCCGCAGGTGGGTCTTGCGGACCTCGGGGACGTGGGCGGCGAGCTTCTTCCAGGCGGGGACTTCAGTGATGGACATGGCGGCTCCGGTGAGTGGTCTGGGACGCTATGGGGCCATCTGGGCAGCTCAACCGATGTCGAAACGGAACCAGCGTTTCTTGCCGGCGCGGATCACCAAGCGACCCTCCACTGCATCAGTTGGCGTGACTACCCGCTTGTCGTCTGCCACCGGCTGGTCGTTGAGGCTCAGGCCGCCGCCGGCGATCAGCCGCCGGGCTTCGCCGTTGGAAGTCGCCAGGCCCGCCTTCACACACAGGGCGAGGATGCCGATGCCCGGGGCCAGCTCGGCCGCGGCCAGGGCGGCGTGGGGGATGGCGTCCCCGCTAACGTCCTTCGCCGCGCTGAACGCCGCTTGGGCGCTGGCCTTCGCTGCATCCGCCGCGGCCTGGCCGTGGATCAGCCGGGTGACCTCGTAGGCCAGGACCTCCTTGGCGTGGTTGATCGCCGCCCCGCCCTCGGCGGTCAGGGCGTCCACCTGGGCCATGGGCAAGGTGGTGAAGAAGCCGAGGAATTTGCGCACATCGGCGTCGCCGACGTTGCGCCAGAACTGGTAGAATTCGTAGGGGGGCGTGCGCTCGGGGGACAGCCAGATGTTGCCCTTTTCCGACTTGCCGAACTTGCCACCGTCGGACCGGGTGACGAGGGGGAAGGTTAGGCCGGCGAGGTGGGCCTCGTCGGTGCGCCGGGCCAGTTCCAGGCCCATGACGATATTGCCCCACTGGTCCTGGCCGCCCATCTGTACGGTGCAGCCGTGGCTGCGGTACAGCTGGCGGAAATCGTAGGCCTGCATCACCATGTAGTTGAATTCGAGGAAGCTGATGCCGTTGCCTTCCAGGCGGCCCTTCACCGAATCCATGGTCAGCATCCGGTTGACGCTGAAATGGGGGCCGGCTTCCCGCAACAAATCGATCCAGGTCAGGCTGGCCAGCCAGTCGGCGTTGTCCAAAAGCACGGCGCCGGTGGCGGAATCGTCGAAGCGGACGACGCTGCCGATCTGCCGGGCTATGGCCTGGGCATTGGCCTGGACGTCCTCCCGGGACAGCATTTTCCGGGCCTCGGTCTTGCCCGAGGGATCCCCCACCAGGGCCGTCGCCCCGCCCACCACGACCAACGGTCGGTGGCCGCACTGCTGCAGCCAGTACAGGCCCATGATCGGCACCAGGGAGCCCACGTGCAGGCTGTCGGCGGTGGGATCGAAGCCGATGTAGGCCGTGACCGGCGCGGGGCCGGCGAACCGGGCGCGGATCTCGGCGTCGGTGCTCTGGGCGATGAAGCCGCGTTCGGCGAGGATGTCGTGGAAGTTGGCGCTCATGGGGCGGGACATGCTTGGCCACCATCAGCGGGGGCAAGTCCGGTTAGGACGCCGTAAGGGGAGCAATGTCACGACGGAGTCGTTGTTGCGGCGTCTGTCTGGTCGTCCGGTCGTCGGTTGTTTGCAAGATTCTCTTATGCTCCGTTAGACATTCCTAGGGAACACCATGATTTCAAGACGACCGGACG
>CANIXE010000310.1 GCA_947470885.1 Planctomycetota bacterium | reverse complement strand
TCACCGTCGCCGCCGGCCGCTATGAACTGACCGCCAGCGGTCGGGTCCTCCGCTTCGACGGCTTCTTCAAGGTCCAGCCCCCGGCCAAGCAGGACGACGCCGTCCTGCCCGCCCTGGCGGTGGGGGATGTCTTGAACCTGCTGAAGCTGGACCCGACCCAGCATTTCACCAAGCCGCCGCCCCGGTATTCGGAAGCGGGCCTGGTGAAGGAGCTGGAAAAACGCGGGATCGGCCGCCCCAGCACCTACGCGGCGATCATCAGCACCATCCAGGACCGGGGCTACGTCACCGTGGCCGCCCGTCGATTCAGTGCCACCAAGCTGGGGGAAATCGTCACCAGCCGGTTGCACGATGCTTTCCCCGAACTGATGGACTACGGTTTCACCGCCGGGCTTGAAGAAGAGCTGGACGGCATCGCCCAGGCGAAGGAGGACTGGAAGGCGGTACTGAACCGCTTCTACGGTGACTTCACGGGCAAACTGGCCAAGGCCGAGACCACCATGCGGGGCAACGAGCCGGTGGTCACCCCGATCCCCTGTGCCACCTGCGGTCGGCCCATGGGCGTGCGCACCGCCCGTACGGGGGTGTTCCTCGGCTGCACTGGCTACAATTTGCCGCCTAAGGAACGTTGCATTACCACCATCAACCTGGTGTCGGGCAGCGAGGCCGAAACGATCTCCGCTCCCCAGGGCGAAGAAGACGAATCCACGGAAGCGGATGCCCGGCACCTCCACGACCAGAAGCGCTGCCCCATTTGCCGCACGGCGATGGACGCCTACTTGGTGGACGAAGGCCGGAAGCTCCACGTTTGCGGCAACAACCCCGACTGCGCCGGCGTGGTCGTGGAGGCCGGCACGTTCAAGCTGAAGGGCTACGACGGGCCGTCCCTGGAATGCGATAAATGCGGCAAGCCGATGCACCTGAAGACCGGGCGCTTCGGCAAGTATTTCGGCTGCACCGGCTACCCGGCCTGCGCCAACACCCGGAAGCTCCTGCGCAGTGGCGAGGCCGCCCCGCCCAAGAGCCCGCCGGTGGCGATGCCCGAACTGCCTTGCACCAAGGGCCCCGGCCACCTGGTCCTCCGGGATGGCGCCGCTGGTCTGTTTCTTGCCGCCAGCACCTACCCCAAGGTCCGGGAAACCCGCAATCCCCGGGTGGTGGACCTCCAACGCCATGCGGAAGAACTGGCGGAAAAGTACGTATTCCTGACGGATGCTCCGGCTACGGACCCCGACGGCAACGAAACCCTCATCCGCTTCGACCGGGCGACCAAGACCCAGTATGTCAGCAGCCAGGATGCGAAGGGCGAAGCCACCGGCTGGAGCGCCTGGTACGAGGGCGACCGCTGGGTCGCCAAGACCGTCGAGAAAACCGCGTCTAAAAAGAAACCCGCTTCTGCGAAGACTTAGGACGCAGAACCCGTATTGTAAAATGCAAAGACCCCCGGAATTACCCGGGGGTCTTTGCATTCAGCCCTAGTATCCAAGTCGCATTATCCGCCGACGGGAAAGGCCAGGATATTGGACGCATTGCAAAGATTGATGAACTCCTGAGCCCGAGTGAAACCGCTCAAGACCTGGGCCCTGGTCGTTCCACCAGCCAGTGCATTCATCCATGCTGCATAGCCCCCGGCATCGGGATCCCGATTGAAAAATGATTTGTAGAGGGTCGTGACAAAGACGTCGTTGCTTACATTTTTGTTGGTGAATTCAGCGCTGAAGACGAATCCCTGGGCCAGGGCCTCGCCAGTGATCGCGCCGGATAACAGTGAGTCGGTCCAATTGGCCAACCCGCCGGTTTCCGCCTGCCGCCCCAGCACTACGGTATAAAAGCGCGAGGCAAAGGCCCGCACCGTCTTGCGCCGGATAATATCCGGGCTGGCCTGGTTGATGCTGTAGGTGTTGGCTAGGTTGGCGAATTCCTGGGCGAAAATGAAGCCATACAGCACGTCTTCCCGGGGCACGCCCTGGGCCAACTGCCCCATCCATACATCATAACCACCCTGATCGTAGGCCCGGCCAAAGAACGCCCGGTACATGGTGGCGACAAAATCACTATTGGTGAGATTTCGATTGGTGAATTCAGCGCTAAGGATGAAGCCGTAGGCCAAGTCGGCTCCAGCTTTGCTTCCATCCGCTAAGGCGGTGGTCCAGGTGGTCAAACCACCGGCATCTGGGGTCCGATTGAGGATTTCCTGGTAAAATCTGGTAACGAAATTGGTTTTCTGATCCGTGGAACTGACGGTGACCGTAACACTGGCGGTGCCCAGGGCATAGGTGGCGTCAGCCAAGGCATTGAATGCGATGGTGGTCGTCCCAACTCCGACATAGGTGACTTTGGCAGTGCTGACTCCAGCGGCGTCGGCAAGTTTGGTGACGGTGGCCACCGCTGGATTAGAAGAAGTCCACGACACGCTTTTCGTGGTTTTATAGGTGGCGGAATACGTGGCAGTGCCTGCCGGGGTGGCGAGGACGACAGAAACCGGAGAAGATGGAGCGGTGATGGTCACGCTTTGAGATTTGGCAGCCACCGTGATGTTGAGGGTGGAATTGCCCGCCAGCAAGTACGGTGGAATGGCCTGGGTGACGACAGTAAGCGTGGCTGTGCCTTGGCCGACAATGGCCACCTGGCCGACGCTGGTGATCGTGGCCACAGCGGAGTTGGAAGAGCTCCAGGTAGGCACCAGCAAGGTGCCCAGCCAGGTCGTAATGGAGCGGTTGGTGGTCAGATTGAAGGAATCTCCCACCAGGGTGTTGGCTGGGCTGTTCTGAATGGTAATTGAGGGAATTTGATGAACGATCACATCCTGGGTTACCGAATCCGTGGCATAATTCACACCATTTATTTTCCCGGCGGCGGCGCTGGCGGTGATCCGCACTGTCTCGGCTAGGCTTCCTGGAACCAGAGTGTTGCCAACCAGCGAGGCCGAGAGTGGGAGGGTGGTGGTGCCATCAGCATTGGCCACCAAGCTAATGGTGTAGGTGATTGGTAAGCCGGTGGCCGTGGTGGTGGCGGTCAGCGGTACGGAGCTGCCTCCGACGATGATCCCATTAGACAGAGTGGGAAAGGTGACGCTTTGGGTTTGAAAGGAATAGGTGACTTGCAATTCATTGGTGCTGGAATTCCACACAGGTGCGGTGATTTGGCCGCTGGTATTGATAAAGGTGGAAAAATTCGGCCCAATAAGGGGATCCGTCTGTTTCGGGGCGACATTCGAAATGTTGAAGGTCGATCCCGCCGCAGGGGAATAATTGCTGGCCACGGTGACGATCAGCGTGCCATCCAGGGAGGT
>CANIXE010000309.1 GCA_947470885.1 Planctomycetota bacterium | reverse complement strand
TTGTCGTCGAACTGCTTCCACAACGTCCCATTCCCATGGAACCGGGCCACCAGTTTCCCCTCCCGGAAGATGTCGTAGTGGCTCACCTCACCGCTCTGGAGATCCAGGTAGCCCCGGTAGTTCAGCGTTCCCTGGGCATCGGTGCCTTCGACATAACGCAGTTCCACCCGGTCGCCCTGGCGCTTCTCCACGAGGGCGCTGTGGGGATCAATGGTGGTGCGCTGCTCGGTGAGGGGGGGCCGGGCGCAGCCAAAGGCGAACACGGCCATCAGGGCCAGGGCGGAGGTCCAGCGGGAGAACATGGCATTCCTTGGGGATATTAGAGGTGGGTGAGGGGCCGTATCGGGAGCGCCGAGCGCCAGCTCGGCATCGGTGGTGCCCCCATCGACGACTGACGTTGATTCCATTTCGGGCATCGTCTCGATGTCGAGCTGGCCCTCGGTGCACCCAGTGAAGACCGTTCATGAACGCCATGGGCATTCCTTCCCATCGCCCTTGACCACCTCACGCCCAGGCCATCCGGTCCTGGAGGTCGGCGGGCATTTCCGGGCGCAGGTAGCGCAGGCGAGCCCGGGCCCGGTGACTGGCGTGGCGCTGGTGGGTGGCGATGAGATTGATGGTCCGTCGGCGCAGGGTCACCTCGTCCTTCCCCAGGCGGGGGACCGCCAGGTAGTCGGTGAGGACGTCAACCAGGTCGCTGATCTCATCCTCGGCGAAATAATCCTCGGCGGCGAGCTGGACCAGGCGGGCCAGCCCCCGGCCCCCCAGGCCTGCCAGGTAGGAGCCTTCGGCGATGACGAAGACCCGGGCCAGGGCCCGGGCGATGGCCAACTGGGCCACGCCGGGCAAAAGGATTTCCGCGATTTGGGCCCGGAGGCCGTTGGCGGTGGTGGGCTGTTCCGCCAGGCGGGCCAGGGTTTCTCCCAAGGCCCGGATGTTCCCCGGCCCCCACACGGTCTGCCAGGCGGCCACCCGCTGCCACTGTTTGCCCAGGCGGTCGCAGATCCGTTTCCGCTGGTCCGGCTCCAGGCTGGTGGAGGCGCAAATCCGCTCCAGGGCCTCCAGGGCCAGGGGCACCGCATCGGTGTGCCGGCTGAGGGCGTCATCCAGCTGCCAGGTCACATCCCCGGTGGCGGGGTCCGCGGCGCTGGCGGTGCTGCTGTCGACGACCTCCTCGGCGATGGTCCGCAGCAGGCGGTCGATGACGCTCCGGCGGACGGTGACGGCGCAGGCAGCGGCGGCGGCCAGGTGGCCCAGGGCGGGCACCGCGTGGTCCCCCAGGCCGTGGGTCGCCCCCAGGACCAGTTCCTGGGCCTGGCTCTCCCCGCTTAATTGGGGGCAGGTGGCGAGCTGGGCCGCCCCCAACAAACGCAGGGAGCGTTCCCGGGTGGCCACCGAGCCGCCATCCAGCAGGCGCTGGATCGCCGGGCGGATGGTGTCGGCGGTGGCCTCTCGCAAGAGCACCGGGATCAGTTCGGCGGCGATCAGCCGGACTTCCTCCTTGGCGTGGTCCACCAGGACGCCCCACAGGGGATCCAGGGCGGCCTCCCCCAGGGCGGTAACGCAGGCGATGACCACGTCCCGGCTGCGGTCGTCGTGGAACCGGGCGACGGTGGCCACCACGGGTTCCACCAGGGCGGTGCGGGTGGCCGTGCTGCAGGGTAGGAGGGCGGGGATCTGTTGTTCCAGCAGGGCCACCAGGTGGGGGCCTTGGCCTTCCCGGAGGACGCCCCGGACGCCGGTGGCTAAGCGTTCGGCGGTGGGGCCATCGATCCGGCCATCCCGGCACAATTCGGCGATCAGCCACCACGAGCTCGTGTCGAAGGCCTGGCCGAGGCGTTCGGCATGGATTCCCAGAAGGGCGCCCAAACAGGCCGGACCGGCGGCTTCTAGACGCCGGGCGGCGGCGGCCAGGGCCATCCGTTCCCGGGGCGCCTCGTCGGCGCTGATGAGGAGTTCCACGGCCCGCTCCAGCAGGCGTGGCCGGTCCAGGGGCCAGTCGGCGGGGATCGGCCCCGGGGCGGCCAAGAGCACCAGGACCCGGGCATCCTGCTCGGCATCCCCCGTGAGGTTCCGGCCCAGGGCGGTGTCGATCCGCCTGCGGTCGTGGCCCTGGAGGGCGCGGACCAATTCGATCAGGCTGCCTGGCCGGGGCACCACGAGATCCATCAAGCGGTCCAGGGCGCCGTGGTGGGCCAGGGTGCCGGCGATCTGTTCCGCCACTGCCACCAAGCCTGTACCTGTGGTGCCCCGGGCGGCTGCGGCCACCAGGGCAGCGATCACCAGCTCATGCTGCACCGGGGCCAGGCGACCGATGGCCGGAGAAAGCCGGCGCAACGTGGCGTCATCCCCCCGCTGCAATGCCCGGACCGCGTCGATGACCGGCACGGCAGCCCCGGAAGCCCCCAGCAAGGCGATGGCCCGTTCCCGGACCAGTTCTGCTCCGTCCGCCAGCAGCAGGGGCATCAACCCGCCCACCACCGCCAGGGGAGGCGCGGCATAGCGCAGGCGTTCCAAGGCGGCGGCCCGCTGATCGTCGGCCCGGGCCGCCAGCAGGCTTTCCACCGGATCCCGCAGGGCAGGGGATAACCCCTCCACCACCGCTTCCAGGCCGTGCTTGGCCTCGGGTTCCGGGACCACCGCCGGCAGCAGGGCCGCAGTCAACGGATTGCCGATCTCGTCCTCCAAGCAGATCACCCGCCAGCCGTCGTCATCTTGTTCCAAGGTCAGACCGTCCGCCTGGTGGGTCGCCGCCAGGGTGGCGAATTGGCTGGGATCTGCGGCAGAAAGCGCCAGGGCCTTGTCGAGGATCAGCGCCGTCCGGCCATCCCGGATCACGTTGTCCAGGGCGGCCTCGGTCCAGGTCAGCTTTACTTTCAGCAGGGCGCCCAGGCGCAGCAACAATTTCATGTCGCCCTGGCACAGGCGTTGGAAGAGCGGAGCGTCGGCGGGGCGGAGTCCAAGGGGCATGGGGGGATGGTGGCGGGTGGCGGACGTTGAGAAGGTCCGGTCCTCCGGACGTTCGAATGGGGCTTCCGGGGTTTGCTCTCTGCTTTAGCGTAACGCCATGCGCGTTGCCGGACTCCTGCTGCTGGTGGTCCTGGGCCGGGGAGCGGAGATTCCCGTGCCCCTGGAGGAGCGGGGCGGCGGGGTGATCGAGGTCCGTAATGCCCTGGCGGCCCTGGCCAGGGGCAACGTGGCACTCCTGCGGGCGCTTCCCCCAGAGCGTTGGCGGGTGCCCCCCGGGCTGCCCGATCCCCAGGATCCCACGCTGATCCGCCGGTGGACAGAGTTGCTGCCCGTGGC
>CANIXE010000308.1 GCA_947470885.1 Planctomycetota bacterium | reverse complement strand
GGGTGGAGGTGATCTGGTGGATGGCGGACAGGGTCATGGCGTCATAATACCATGCATATTTTCGTCTTTCCATGGCTTCGATGACCACGAACCTGTGCAGAATGGGATATATCCTTCCGCAGCCCGGCGCAGTCTTCCGCACCATGGGCTTACGCACCGACCGTAACGTCCGCCGCATCGGCTGTGGCGTCCTCGATAAATCGGGGGTGCGGGATGACCAAGTGGATTACCTCGCTCCCACCTGGTCCTTGGTGTGGCTGCTGCGCGGGGCGGGCACCTACACCGATGAACGGGGGCGGGTACACAGCCTGACGGCAGGTGATGTCTTCCAGCGGTGGCCGGATGGATCCCACAGCACCCGCTGCGACCCCGGCAGTGGCTGGCTGGAGGTCTACCTCGACCTGGGAGCGGATCTGGCCACGGCCCTGGCGGACGTGGGGATGCTCCGGCGAGACCTGCCGGTCTGGCACCTGGGACGGGACCCCGCACGGCTCCAACGCTGGCTGCGCCTACGGGAATCCCTGCGCACGGCCCATGATCGGGAACTGCCCCAATGGTGCCTGGAGGTCCAGCGCGAGGCGGTGGCGGCCACGGAAATCGCCCAGGGCGAGGATGGCCAGGATCTCATCGATGAAGCCTGTCGCCACCTCGCGGAATCCGCCGCGATTCGCGAGGATTTACGAGAATTCTGTCAGGTGCGTGGACTCGCCTACGAGGCATTTCGCAAGCGGTTTCAACGGCGCACCGGCCTGGCCCCGGGCCAGTACCGGATCCGTCGTCGTCTGGAGCGAGCCTGTGCCCTGCTGCAGACGACCAGCTTGAGCATCGGCGACATTGCGACCGAACTGGGGTATGTCAGTCCCTTCGAATTCTCGGCCCAGTTCCGGCGTCATCTGGGGCAATCACCACGCCGCTATCGCGGACGATAAATTATTGGGTGCGGTCGATGACGCCGCTTTTTCCACCGGTTTTCGTCAGCAGTTCCGTACGGGTGATGACGAGGTCATGGCTGACGGCCTTGAGCATGTCATAGACCGTCAGGGCGGTGACGGAGGCGGCGGTGAGGGCCTCCATCTCGACGCCCGTGGGGCCGGTGCAGCGAACCGTGGCGGTGATGATCAGACGGTCGCCCTCCAGGACGAGATCGACATCTATGCCAGTCAGCAGGAGGGGATGGCAGAGCGGAATGAGTTCCCAGGTCCGCTTGGCGGCTTGAATGCCAGCGATGCGGGCGACCTGCAGGACGTTGCCCTTGCGGGTGTCGCCACCCCGGGCCAGAACTTCGACGGCAGCGGGCGGAAGTTCGACCACACTACGGGCGGTGGCCGATCGGGTGGAGGCCGTCTTGGCCGTGACATCGACCATCCGGGCATTGCCCTGGGGGTCGAGGTGGGTGAGGTCGTTGGTCATTGGAATATCCCGTAAAACGACGCACCCTGGGGGCCATTTCGGCTTCCCCAGGGTGCGAATCAACCAGCTGAATTACTTAGCGGCGGGCTTCTTGGCAGCGGCCTTCTTGGGGGCAGCAGCCTTGGGGGCGGCGGCCTTCTTGGCGACAACCTTCTTAGGGGCGGCGGCCTTGGGAGCAGCAGCCTTGGGGGCGGCGGCCTTGGGAGCAGCAGCCTTGGGAGCGGCGGCCTTGGGAGCGGTGGTCTTGGCTTTAGCCATGGGATTCTCCTGATGAGGAGGGTGATCTGTGGGACGCGGGCGATCGCTCTCGCGCTGATAGGTCGAACCTAGAAGACTTTACCATACTTCGCAACACCATTCTTGCGGCATTTTGCAGGATCTGTGGTTGCCACCTGCGCCGATGCACCAGGATGCGCCACCCCCGCAGCGGGAGCAGGAGCGAAAAATGCCGAAAAAATCCGATGTCCGCGTGAGTCGTCCCTTGGTGCGCGCGCCCAATCCTCTGCTCTCGGTCGGGCAGCTGGGTGGGCACGTGAAGCGCGGCATCCCGCACCCCAAGGGCAAGCGCACGGGCAAGACCATGGCCCTGGTGAGCGCCCTGCCCCTGGCCGAGGACAGCGACCTGATGGTCCTGACCTTCCTCGATCGCTCGGATCCCGTCGAGACGTTCGATTACCTGCCCCACAAGGGCGACAACGCCGTAATTATCGCGCCAAAAAGCGAAGTTCACCTCTCGGTGATCCATGGGGTTTGCCCCGGGGATTGGAAGGGATTGAAGGTCGCCTATGGCGAACCAATCGAGGAGCCGGTGGATCTCGACGTCGATCCCACGGGCCTGGATGTGGCGGCCAGTGACGCCTGGGTCGACCTGGTGGACGACCTGGGCTGCGACTGCTCGAAGGTCGGCGGCTGGCCCCTGTGGGCCAATGCCCCGGTGGATATCGAGGATTTGGTCAAGCGGCCCCTGCGTTTTCATCATCGTCTCAGCTCCGACCTGCTGGACCTGAAACTCGGTGATGGCGGCGTGGTCTTCGTGTTCGTTGACGAAGACGGCAGCGGTGGCGCGGTCTGCTGGCAGCAGGCGAAGTACTGAGTCCCACCATGACGGAGGTCATGGGCATCCTCAACGTCACGCCGGATTCCTTCAGCGATGGCGGTCGCCTGGCCAGCGTGGAGGCCGCCGTGGCCGCCGGATTGGCGATGGCCAGCGAAGGGGCGACCTGGATCGATATTGGCGGAGAAAGCACCCGCCCGGGGGCCCTGGCCGTCTCGGTGGGCGAGGAAATCCGGCGCGTGGTGCCGGTGATCGCCGGGCTACGGGCGGCGGGCTGTTCGGCGGGCCTGAGCGTGGACACCATGAAAGGATCCGTGGCCCGGGTCGCCCTGGGGGCCGGGGCGACCATGGTCAACGACGTGAGCGGTGGCGATGATCCGGATCTTCTGGCCGCCACCGCCGAAGCCGGAGCCTTCCTGGTCCTGATGCACCGCCAGGGCACCTCCGCGACCATGCAGGTGGCCCCGGCCTACGACGATGTGGTGGCCGAGGTGATCGCCCACCTGCAGGTCCGGGTGGCCCGGGCCGAGGCGGCAGGCATCCCCCGCTCCCGGCTGCTGATCGACCCCGGCATTGGGTTTGGCAAGCAGGTCCCCCATAACCTGGCGCTGCTGGCGGCCCTGCCCCGCCTTCGCGAAGCCGTGGGCCTGCCGATCCTCCTCGGCATCAGTCGTAAACGTTTCCTGGCTACCCTCGGCGGCACGGACTACCCGGCTCCAGACGCCCTGGGACACGTCCTGCATGCCCTGCTGGCTCCGGCCTGCGCCCTGTTGCGTGTCCATGATGTGCGCGGCACCATGGCCGCCCTACGCCAGGCCGGCGTGGAGGAAAGGCGCACGCGATGC
>CANIXE010000307.1 GCA_947470885.1 Planctomycetota bacterium | reverse complement strand
CCAGACGGTGATCGATAGCGGTCTGCGTGGCCGTGGCGGTGCGGGCTTCCCCACCGGCATGAAGTGGTCGTTCGTCCCCCGGAACTCGGGGAAACCCGTGTACCTGGTGATCAACGCCGACGAAGGCGAGCCGGGAACGTTCAAGGACCGGCTGTGCCTGACCCGGGATCCCCACCTGCTTATCGAGGGCATGATCTGCACCGGCTACGCCCTGGGCGTGCGCACGGCATACATCTATGTCCGCGGCGAAATGCTGCCCCAGATCAAGGCCTTGAACGACGCCATCGGCGAGGCCTACGCCGCCGGTTACCTGGGTGAGAACATCCAGGGCTCGGGCTACAGCCTGGACATCTACGTCCATCGCGGCGCCGGCGCCTACATCTGCGGTGAGGAAACGGCCCTCATCAACAGCCTGGAAGGCTTCAAGGGCCAGCCCCGCCTGAAGCCCCCGTTCCCCGCAGTCTCCGGCGCCTTCGCCGCGCCCACCGTGGTGAACAACGTCGAAACCATCATGGCGGTGCCCTTCATCGTCAAGAACGGTGCCAAGGCCTACCGCGCTTGGGGTACCGACAAGAGCCCCGGCTCCAAGCTGTTCAGCATCAGTGGCGACGTGAAAACCCAGGGCGTGTACGAAGTGCCCCTGGGCATGTCCTACAGCGATTTCTTCGACCTCGCTGGCGGCCTCAACGGTGAGCTGCTGGGGTGCATCCCCGGTGGATCGTCGGCCCCGGTGCTGGATGCCGAGGAAACCCGCAAGGCGACCCTCGACTACGAAAGCCTGGCCAGCTTCAAATCCATGCTGGGTTCCGGGGCGATCACCCCGTTCAACACGACCCGGGATCCGGTCACCGTGCTGGAATCCATCGCCCGCTTCTACGCCCATGAAAGCTGCGGCCAATGCACCCCGTGCCGGGAAGGCACCGGGTACGTCGATCGCATCCTCAAGAAGGTCGCCCGGGGCGAAGGTCGCGACGGCGACATCGACCTGATCAAGGATCTGGCCGAAAGCTACGAGTGGACCACCATCTGCGCGTTCGCTCCTGGCGCCGCCTGGCCGGTCCTGTCGTTCATCAAGAAGTTCCGCAAGTCATTCGACGAGTACGTGGCCCGGAATCCCGGCCATGCCCAGCCCCGCGAGCTGGCCCAGCTCGCCCCCGGCGCGTTCATGTGAGTCCCCCGATGGCAGATCTCATTACCATCAATGTCGACGGTCGGGATGTCCAAGTCCCCCCGAATATCCAGCTCATCGAAGGGCTGCGGCAGTTCGCCAAGGTGGAAACACCGGCGTTCTGT
The DNA here is from genome assembly GCA_947470885.1 of Planctomycetota bacterium. Classification (GTDB taxonomy): domain Bacteria; phylum Planctomycetota; class UBA11346; order UBA11346; family UBA11346; genus CAIUVD01. Next base: position 2,021 of record CANIXE010000307.1, on the reverse strand, counting down.
TATCACCAGGATCTGACGGTGGCGGGCAACTGTCGCATCTGTCTGGTGGAAACCGAAGGTCCCCGGGGCTGGGCCCTGGGTATCTCGTGCCACATGAAGACCTCCCCGGGCCTCAAGGTCCGGACCCAGGTCAGCAGCGAGAAGATCGTCAAGCTGCGCAAGGGCGTGATGGAATTCCTGCTGGTGAACCACCCGCTGGATTGCCCGATCTGCGACAAGGCCGGCGAATGCACCCTGCAAGAGCACTACATGGGTCAGGGTCGGCATGAAAGCCGCCTCGACGACCAGGTGGGCAAGAATTACAAGGGCGGCGCTGATCATCGCTTCATCGACACCAAGGGTGCGAGCCGGGGCGGTAAGAAGATCGACCTCGGACCCACGGTGATCCTCGACCAGGAACGCTGCATCCTCTGTTCCCGCTGCGTCCGCTTCATGGACGAGGTGGCAAAGAAGCCCCAGCTGGCCATCGCCGGCCGCGGCGACCACGCCTACCTGACCACGTTCCCCGGCAAGGACCTGGACCACGGTTACGACCTCAACGTCACCGACATCTGCCCGGTGGGCGCCCTCACCGGCAAACACTTCCGCTTCCAACAGCGGGTGTGGATGCTCAAGAGCGTGGAATCCATCGACCCCAGCGACAGCCTGGGGGCCAATCTGACCATCGAATACAATGTTGGTCAGGAGAACGGCAAGGTCTGGCGCCTGATGCCCCGGCGTAATGCCGCGGTGAACAAGAGCTGGATCAGCAACCGCACCCGGATGCTCTATCAGGACCTGGCCAAGGATCGGCTCAGCGATGGCCTGATCGGCGGCAAAGATGCGACCCTGGCGGATGCCCGGGCCGCGGTGGCCGCCGCCCTCGCCGGTGGCAAGCGGATCGCCCTGGTGGCCAGCGGCCATCAGACCCTGGAAGACAACGCCGCGCTGATCGCCCTGGGGGAATCCCTGGGCGGCCGGGCTGAGCTTTTCGCCGGTTCCTGGCTGGCCGTCGGCCAGGCGGACGGCATCGCCCAAAGCGGCGATCCGGTGGGCAACCGCAAGGGCATCGAACTGCTGGGCATCGCCGGCACTCTTGACGGCCTGGCCCAGCGGGCCGCCGAATTCGACGTCCTGGTGACCGTCGGCCACGATCTGTGGGGCGCTGATGCGGCCAAGGCCGCCGCCCTGGAGAAGATCCCCACCCGGATCGCCCTCTCGGCCTGGACCAATGCCACCACCGCCAAGTCCTCCATCGCCCTGGGCATCCGCGCCTGGGCCGAAATCCGGGGTACGATGGTGAACTGCCAGGGACGCATCCAGATTCTGAATGCCTGCCCCGTGGTCCCCAACCAGGACCTGGAACCCGCCTGGCGCGAGCTGGCGGACCTGGGTAAGCTGGGGTGGGCCAGCGAGCTCCAGGGCTTCAAGGCCGCCCAGGCCCGGATCCCCGCCCTCGCCGCCCTGAGCTACCGGGCCATCGGGCCCCAAGGTGCCGTCCTGGCCCTGGCCGTACCCGCTGCGGTGGGAGCCTGAGCCATGTTTGATACCATCATTTCCTGGATCGTCGGACATCCTTACCAGGTCGCCGGCCTGATCATGGTCCCGGTGATGCCGCTGTTGGTGTTCCACGTCCTGCCCTTGCTGGTGTTGATGGAACGTCGCGGTGCGGCGTTTATCCAGGACCGGGCCGGCCCCAACCGGGTGAGCCTGAACCTCCAACTGGGCGGTTTCGACAGCATTTTCGGATCCGGTTCCGGCAAAGAGGCCAACGGCCTCCGCCTGCGCGCCTTCGGCCTCCTCTACAATCTCACCGACGCGGTGAAGTTGCTGTTCAAAGAAAATTTCGTCCCGCCGTTCGTTCATAAGGGCTTCTACACCGTCGCGCCGATGATCCCGATGTTCATCGGCCTGATCACCCCGGCTATGCTTCCGTGGTTCTCACCGATGCTCTATGAGACGGTGGATGGCTTCGGTGTCCTCACCGGCCAGACCATCGCCGCCAATAGCGGCATCCTCATGCTGTTCGCCATCAGCTCCCT
>CANIXE010000306.1 GCA_947470885.1 Planctomycetota bacterium | reverse complement strand
GCTCCAGTTCCGCCAGGAGGACCAGGGCCACCCGTACCGCCCGTTCCTGGGGCAGGTCATGGGGACTGGTGGCGGGGAAGGCGATTTGCACCCCCCCGGCCTCCACCTGTTCTGGGTGGCCGCCTTGGGCTTGGGCCAGGGCAAACAGCCGGGGCATGGCATTGGCTAGGTGTTCCGCCAGGGGTATTGCGGCCATGCTGCCCAGGTTGAGTTGGCAGGCGAGCTTCGCCCCCGGAAAATCTCCGCTGGGCGGCGGGGCATTGCCCGCCAAGGCCCGGGTCACGAAGCCATCAAAGGCTTGGCGCACCGCCGCTGCCCGTTTCAGCTCGTCCCGCATCCGGGCAAAGGCATCCGCCAGGGATTGGAACTCATCGTAGGAGCGAATCTTTACCGAAATATCCATGTCACCGTTGGCCAGGGCGAGCATGCCCCGGTGGAGTTCGGCAATGGGCCGACGCAGACGCAGAGCCACCAGGGTGCCGGCGGCGAGGAAGGCCACCAGGGTAGCGGCGAGCAACGCGGCGCTGTGGCGGAAGAACGCGCTGCGCAGGGCATCGATGTGGGCCGCCGGAAGGTCGATGCCCACCAGGCCGACGCTGTGGCCGGCGGCATCTTTGATCGGCGCATAGCCCGAGATCCACACGCCCCATTGGTCCCGACTGACTTCAGAGTCGGCACTCGGGGCATCGAATCCGGCAAGCAGTTCCGGGGCATCCCCGGCGGGGTAGCGCTTCCCGGGGTCGGCCACCTTCTCATCGTCATCGATCATCCCATTGCCGTTTTCATCTCGTTCTGCCGAGGCATCGCAGATGAATTCCACGATCTTGGTAGATTCGGTGTCAGGCAACTGGGCCATGGTGTAGATGTTGCGGATCTCCGGGTGGAGGGCCTTGAGCCGCTGGAGGGAAGCGCGCATCGCCAGCAGCCCGGGATCGTTGGGGTCGGGATGGGCGGCCAGGCGGAGGTGGACGGCGGGATCGATCAGCAGGGTGGCATCCCCGGCAATGCCCATCAATTCCTGGCGCAGGCGGGCCATTTGCGCGTTGGCCGCCAGATTGGTGATCGCCCAGCCGGTGGCGATGGTCGCCGCACTGCTCACCATCCAGATGGCGATGATGATCTTGACCACGAAGGGAATCCGCGGCTGGTGCAGTTGTACCCGCCCGGGCTCCAAGGCGGTCTGGCCAGCGGAGAGGGATCCGGGGGCAGGCCGGCTGGTCCGGGTGCCCCTGGAGCCGAGGCTGGAACTGATCGGACCGCTGGTTCCAAACTGGCTTGAGGTCGGTGACCGGCCCGGTGGCATGGACCGGGTTGGCGCTTCGGCCCGGCCAGCGTTGCCCGCCAGGCCGAGCCGGCGGGTGTTTCCCAGGGCGTCCGGCATCGCGTCCGCCAGGGCCTGGAGGGCTTCGCCGGCGGTGGCGTAGCGTTGCCCCGGATCAGCGGCGGTCATCCCCAGAAGCCAGTTGTTCAGGGCGAGGGGCACCCCGGGGAGCTGGACCGGTACCTGCACCTGATCTGGCCGGTGGCCGGTGGCCATCTCCATGAGGGTCACCCCCAGGCTCCACAGATCCCCCGGGGCGCCGGCTTCCCGGCCGCGGATCCGCTCAGGAGGCATGTAGCTCAGGGTACCCACCACCTCGCCGGCGGCGGTCAGATCCCCTTCGTCGGCGGACAGGGCCAAGCCGAAATCCAGGATTTTGTAAATCCCGCCATCCACCAGCATCAGATTGGTGGGCTTGATGTCCCGGTGGACGACCCCAGCGGCATGGGCTGCGGCCAAGCCCCGGAGAACCTGCCAGGCGCAGTCCAGGACCCGTTCCAGGGGCTGGGGACCTTCGGTGGCCAGGAGGGCTCGGAGATTGCGGCCCCGTAGGCGCTCCATCACCAGGAATGGCTGGTCACCTTCTGGCTGGAATTCGAAGACCTGGACGATGTGGAGTTCGTTCAGGCGGGCGAGGGCCCGGGCCTCCCGGACGAACCGCGAGCGGGCTTCCGCGGTCTGAAGCTGGCGGGGATCCACCAGTTTGATCGCCACCTCCCGATCCAGGTCTGGATCCCGGGCGGACAGGACCGTGCCCATCCCGCCTTGACCAAGGATACCGGTGATCCGGTGTTTGCCGACCTGGCTGGGATAGCCGCCCTCCACCATCGGCTCAGCCGATCAGGAAGGACAGCAGTTCGTGGCGCAGGGCGTCGGGGCGTTCCCGGTGCACCGCGTGGCCGCAGCCGGGCAGGATCCGCAGGGTGGCCTGGGGCAGGATCGAAGCCATCGTCCGCATCCGAGCAGCGTAGATCTTGTCGGATTCGCCGGTGATCAGCAGTACCGGCACCTTCAACTGGGGCAGGCGGTCGCTGAGCACATCCATCCGTCCCTGACTGAGCTGACGCAGAACCATCGCCAGACAGGTAGGATCCTGATTCAGCCGGGTGCAGCGCAGGGCTTCTTCATCTTTGCGGGGAATCTTGGCGGCGGACTTGAGGGCGGGGTTGGATTCCCACCAGGCGACGAAGGGGCCGATGCCGTCTTCTTCCAGGACCTGGGCCAGACGTTCATCCCGTTGGATTCGATCCACCCGTTCCGCTGGGCTGGCCAGACCTGGGCCACTGCTGACCAGAATCAATCGGCGGACCAGTTGGGGATGATCCAGGGCCAGCTGAAGGGCCACCCGGCCCCCCAGGCTGTACCCCAACAGATCGCCACCGGGGGTCATGGACTTGGCGATACCTGCAGCCACTGACGCCAGGGACGCCCCGGTCGGGCAGGGTTTCCAGCCATGACCGGGCAAGAGAGGACAATGGACGCCGGGTACGCCAGTGAGGAATTCAGACCAGACTTCATCAGTTTCGGTGAAGCCGTGCAGCGCAGTGAGCATGTTCAGACCTGGGTCGGGCGGACGGCGTGGAGTTTCCAGATCTGGTTGGCGTATTCGCCGATCGTCCGGTCGGTGCTGAACTTGCCGCTGGCGGCGGTATTGATGATCGCCGAGGCGATCCAGCCCTCCTGATCCTGGTAGCGCTGGGCGGCGACTTCCTGGACCCGGATGTAGTCGGCGAAGTCGGCGCACACGAACCAGTAGTCGCCCCAGCTGGTGAGGGTCCCCAGGATATCGTCAAACAGGTGGGGCTCACCGGGGTTGAAGATCCCGCTCTTGATGACCTCGATGACCTTGGCCAGGGCGGGGTCGGCGGCGACCACCTTCTTCGGATCGTAGGTCGGGCGCATCGCCGCGATTTCTTCCGTGGTTTTGCCGAAGAGGAAGAAGTGGCCCTTGCCGAAGCGGTCGACTTCTTCCTGGATTTCGATGTTGGCACCGTCCAGGGTGCCGATGGTCAGGGCG
>CANIXE010000305.1 GCA_947470885.1 Planctomycetota bacterium | reverse complement strand
TCGAGGACGCCTACCTGCCGGCGGCTCTCACCGGGGCTTGGCAAGCCGATGAAGCCAACGCGGGGAAACCCTATCCCAGTTATGCCCGCCTGCTGCCCCACCGGGGTTGCCCCGAGGGGAACAGCCTCTTCAGTTGGACGGTGGATTTCGCCGCCCGCCGGACCAAGGCCCGGGCCGAGATGCAACCGCTTCTCGACCAAGCGACGGCAAATAATGAAGCTGTCATCGACCTCAAGGAGCGATTGAAACGGCTCAAGAAGGATGGCGCTACGCAGGCTAAGATTCAGGTGTTGGCCGAGGAGATCGCCACCAAGGAAAAGACCGTCCGGGACCTGGAATCCCAAGTCGCCGCCATCGATGCCGCCACCTTCGATCTCAAGGCGGTCAATCCAAACGTCGTCAAGGTCACCGACGACCGCAGTCCCGAGGAGATCATCGCCAGCATCCAGGCCCATGGCGTCACCATCGCCCAGGCCATGGCGCGTCTGCAAGCCCTGCTGGCGTAACCGACGGGGTGGAGGGCGCAGCCGACGGGGTGAACCTTCACACCGCCAAGGCAGACAGGCGAATCACCCCGTGGTGCGCAGACCGCTGGCGATGGCGTTCACCGACAGCAGCAGATCCGGCAGAAGCAGGTTTGCCCCGTCCACGTCACCGTCGTTCTTGAGCTGGCGCCACTTGGTCAGCAGGGCGATCTGCTGGTGGTGGATGGCGTGCAGGCCGGATTCCCGGAGTTGCAGGGTGCGCACCAGCAGGGGCCGGCGGGTGGCGATGGAGGCACCGCCGAACACTTCTTCCAGCAGGGTCTTGGCCAATTCGAACTCGGCCCGGATCTTGCCGAAGATATTTTCCCGAACCGCCTGATCAGAGACCAGCGCGGCGTAGCCCGCCATCAGGTCGGGGGACACGCTGGCGATGTTGGATTCGATATTGGTCAGGGCGTAGCGCAGGAACGGCCAGGTGCGGACCCGTTCCCGAAGGAGGGCGAAGGCGGCAGGGTCATCCCGCTTGATGGTCGCCAGGCCGCTGCCGATGCCGTACCAGCCCGGCAGGTAGTGCCGGCTCTGGTTCCAGCTGAACACCCAGGGAATGGCCCGGAGGTCCGCCAAGGTGCGCCGGCCGGTGCGGCGGCTGGGGCGGCTGCCGATGGAGGCTTGTTCCAGGACGTCGATGGGGGTCGCTTCGCTGAAGTAGGTGATGAAGCCGTCCAGGGTGAGCAGATTCTCATAGGCCGACTTGCTGGCCTCCGCCAGGCGGTCCAGGATCCCGTGGGTGTCGGCGTAGTCGGGGGCCGGCCCCTGGTGACGCACGGTGGTGGCGGTGGTGCCGGCCACCAGCAATTCCAGGTTATGGGTCGCGGTCACCGGGTTGGCGTACTTCTGGGCGATGGTTTCACCCTGTTCGGTCAACCGCAGATCGCCCCCCAGGCTGCCGTGGGGCAGGGCTTCCAGGAAGCGGTGGGTGGGACCGGCGCCCCGGCTGACGGTGCCGCCCCGGCCGTGGAAGAAGCGCAGTTCGACGCCGTGCTTGCGCCCGGCTTCGGCCAATCGGCCCTGGGCCCGCTGGAGATTCCAGGCGCTGGCGAAAATGCCGCCGTCCTTGCAGGAATCGCTGTAGCCCAGCATGACCTGTTGCACCGGCCGGGCGCTGTTGTGGAGGTTCAGGCTGCGCCGGGTCACCGGATGGGCGAGGAAGGCATCCAGGATGCCGGGGGAGCGGTCCAGATCGTCGATGGTCTCGAACAGGGGAACCACGGGCAGGTCGCAGGCCAAGCCAGGGCCGACGTCGCCAGGTCCGTCAACCCGATGGACCAGGCCGGCCTCCCGGGCGAGGACGTACACGGTCAGCAGGTCGGACAGGGACCGGGTCATGCTCACGATCAGGGCGCCCAGGCCGTCGATGCCGCAGCCGGTGCGGTGCTGGGCAATGGTCCGGAAGCAGTCGAGGACCAGTTTGGCTTCGGCGCCGTGGACGGATTCCGGGTGGGCCAGGGGCCGGGGCGAACGGAGTTCCGCATCCAGCAGGGCCAGTTTGTCCTTTTCCGACCAGGTTGGCCATTCGGCGGCGTCGATACCGGCCGTGGTGAGCAGCTGGGCCAGGGCCTTTTCATGGACGGCGCTGTTCTGGCGGATGTCCAGGGTCGCCAGGTGGAAGCCGAAGCTGGCCACGGTCCGCTCCACCGGCGCGACTTCGTGGTCGGCCAGGCGAACGGCACCGACTTCCGCCAGGGACAGGCGGAGCTGGCGGAGGTCATCCACCAGTTCCGAGGGCCGGCGATAAAGCGGCGGGTGGACCTCGGTGCTCCCATCCTCCGGCAACCGGGCGATCAGCAGGTTGACGTATTGGCGCCAGGGCTCGAACGGATTGCGGGACACCGCCTTAGTTCCTGCATCCCCGAGCAGGTGGAGAAGCCGCTGGATGGCGGTGGTGAGGGATGCCGGGGGGCGCTGGATCCGATCGCTCAGGCTGAGGCTGACCGCCAGCTTGCGCAGGGCGGAACGGACCACCTGGATACCGGCCTTGCGCAGTTCCCGCAGGCTTTCGTTGGTGACCTGGGCGGTGACCAGGGGATGCCCGTCCCGATCGCCGCCAACCCAGGTGCCGAAGCGCAGCCGGGGCAGGTGGGCGGGGTCGCGGATCAGTTCCGGATTATAGCCGGCAGCGGACCAGGCCTGGCGCAGCCGGTTGTCGAGGCGGCCCAGCACATCCGGGAAGATTTCCTTGAGGTAGTGGATCGCGCCCCGGCGTTCGCTGGCAATATCCGGCTTGGAGAGGCGGATTTCACCGGTGCGCCACAGGCGTTCCAGGCCGGCGGCGAGTTCGTCCCGGATGTCTTCCTGTTCGGCCGGCGTCCACATCCGGTTTTCCCGCTTCACCAGCAGCAGGTACAGCATGCGGTGCTGTTCCAACACGGAAGACCGTTTGGATTCCGTGGGATGAGCGGTGAGCACGGGTTCGACCCGGATATGGGGCAGGATCCCTACCAGGGCTTCGCCGCTCACGCCGCTCTGGCGCAATTCCGCCAGATGCCGGCCCCACATCCCGGCTTCGGCCAACAGGCCGTCGTGGCTTTCCCGGGCCCGGCGGCTCTGGTTGGCGGCGTTTTCTTCCACCATGTTCAACAGCTGGAAGGCGATGGAGAGCATCTGGATGCCCCGCTCGCCCAGCTCCACCGTACCATTGGATTTGCCGGCCTTGCCGGTCCACGGCAGGTGGTCAGCAATCGCTTTTTCGCCCTGTTCCGTCAGGACCTGCTGAAACGTTCCCATGACCCAGGCAATGTCCTGATCGATCTTGGCGAAAGTCGAGTCCGCTACAGAGGAGAGGGAGGCGCGGGGCGGGACGGTTAGGGTCATGGCC
>CANIXE010000304.1 GCA_947470885.1 Planctomycetota bacterium | reverse complement strand
GAGAATGATATCCTGATCCGACAGGGCATCGCCCGTCGGCTCCAGGAAGCCATCAATCCCCAACGCAAGCCCCAGGGCGAACAGTTCGAATTCGGGGACTACAATTACTACGCCAAGCATTTCCGCTACGCCAACCTGGCGGAAAGCCTGGGCTTGAAACCAGCCGGCGCCGATCTGGACAAGGTGGTCAGTGAATTCCTCGCCCGGCCCATCGCCGACCAGCCCGGCCGGACTCATCGCGATCTCCTGGCTGAACGCCAGGGCGTCAAAGCCGAAATCACCCAAGCGGAACTCCGGCGCTTTCTTGCGGAACAGACCGCAGTGAATGCCCTGTTTGCCCGGCATCTGACCGTACCCGCCGTACCCGCCGCCGCAGCCACGGACATCCAGGCCTATATCCGGGATACCATCAAGGCTGACGTCGTGGTGCTCTCCGCCAACCATCTGCTGCCGGCGGTTCCCGGCGATGATCCAGAAATCCAGATCACCTACGAGCGCCTGCGTCCCACCCGCTTCGCCACTCCGGCCAGCCTGGAAAGCACCATTGCCAAGGCTGACCTGAACGCCCTGTCCGCAAAGGTCACCGTCAGCGACACCGAGATCCAAGCCAAGTACGAAAGCACCAAGGAGACCTACCGGCAGGCGAATGCCGACCCCAAGGCCCCAGCAGAATACCGGCCCCTGGGCACGGTCGCGCCGGAGATCCGGGCCTCCCTAACCAAGGAGCGGGCCATCGTCAAAGCCCAGGAGCTGGTCACCACTTTCAATGGCCAAATCGATGAACTGGGCCTGGACAAGGCCGATAAAACCGCATTCGCGGCCGCCGCCACCAAGGCCGGCCTGGTGGTGGAAAACCTGCGTATCCCCGCGCCCCAGGACGGACAGATCGACCTCGGCACCCTGGGTCGGTTGAAGGACCCCGCCGGCCTCCACGGCAAGGAAGTCGGGTTCATCAGCAACCCTCTCCAGGCCTCCGGGGCCGACAACACCTGGTTCATCGTCCGGGTCGATGCCCAGCATCCCGCCGGATTCAAAGACCTGGCCACCGTCAAGGACGAGGTGATCCGCTCCGTCGCCGGCACCCGGGCCTACAAGATCCTCCTGGAAAAAGCTGAGGCTCTCCGTGTCGCTGCGGAAAAACGTGGTCCCGGTGGCCTGGCCGCCCTGGTGAAGGAACCCGAGCAGGCCGCCTGGAAGGCCACCATCACGGAAGACGACCTGCGTCCTTCCGAACTGCTCAAGACTCCGGCGAGCGAAGCCGGCGGCGTGGCCGGCGAAGGTCGCTTGGCGGTCAGCCTGACCATGCCGGAACGTCCGGTGCTCCTCGCTGAAACGACTGGCGATCCTGCCACGGGGGATGTGCCTCAGGTCCGCTTGATTCAGGTGAAAACGTTCACCGCCGGACTTGCGGCCGAAGCGACGATGATCCCCCGGCTGGCAGGGGGCTGGCGTCAGCAGCTCACTGCGTGGCGCGAGCGCCTGTACGACAATGACCTGCGCAGCCAGCTCGGCGGCAAGTAAACCGTTCCGATTTTCTGCAAGCCGTACCCCCGCAAGGATTCCTCCGTGCTGACCACCTCCGATGACGTCCTGCTGCAAAGCAACCTCCCTGACTTTAAGATCGTCGCCCGGGGCAAGGTCCGGGACATTTGGGCCGTGGACGACCAGCACCTCCTGTTCGTCGCCACCGACCGGATCAGCGCCTTTGACGTAGTGATGAAGACCGGCATCCCGGGCAAGGGCCAGATCCTCACCGCCATCAGCGTATTCTGGTTCGAACTGCTGAAGGACGTCTGCGGCAACCACCTGATCACCGCCGACATCGACAAGATGCCCGCCGCCGTCCAGCGCCACCGCAAGCAGCTGGCCGGACGCACCATGCTGGTGAAGCGCCTGCGCATCCTACCGGTGGAGGCCATCGTCCGCGGTTATCTCGCGGGCAGCGGCTTGAAGGAATACCAGGCCCAGGGCACCGTCTGCGGCCAGTCCCTGCCCCCCGGCCTGGTGGAATCCTCCCGGTTGGCCGAGCCCCTGTACACGCCCAGCACCAAGGCGGACATCGGCGAGCACGACCTGAACATCCACCCCGACCAGGCCGCCCGCCTGATCGGCCAGGGCTACGCCGACCAAATCCAGAACAAGGCCATCGCGGTCTATTCCGCCGCCCGTGATTATGCCGCAAAGAAAGGCATCATCATCGCCGATACCAAGTTCGAGTTCGGCACCGACGCCAACGGCACCGTGGTCTTGGCCGACGAAGTCCTGACCCCAGACAGCAGCCGCTTCTGGCCCGCCGATACCTACGCCCCCGGCCGGCCCCAGGACAGCTTCGACAAGCAGTACCTACGGGATTACCTGGAGCGCAGCCAATTCAACAAAAACGGCCAGGGCATCGAGCTTCCCGAAGAAGTGATCCGGGCCACCCGGGCGCGGTACCTTGAGGCATATCGTTTACTGACGGGCTGATTGCCCGTCAGTAACGGCGTTGGGCCTTTGGCCCCGTTGCGGCTAAGCGAGCAACGGGGCCAAAGGCCCAACGAGCGGCAATCCCGACATTGACAGTAACCACTTTCCCATAACCTGCCGACCCCGTTTACGATTGAGGTTCCCATGGCTGTTCCCAAGCGCCGCGTTTGTCATGCCCGCAAGAAGCGTCGTCAGAGCCACCAGGCCCTGGCGATCCCTGCGATCTCCGTCGACAAGGCCACCAAGTCGGTCCACCGGCCCCACCACATCGACCTGCGCACCGGCATGTACGGTGGCCGTCAGGTTCTGTTCCGTGAAGAAACCCCGGCCGCTGACGGTCCGGCCAAGCCCGAGTGAAGGCTGACGCACCGTGCGCATAGCGCTCGATGCGATGGGGGGCGATGACGCCCCCAGGGCAATGGTTCAAGGCGCCCTTGATTGGGCGAAGCTCAATCCGACCCACCAAGTGATCTTGGTGGGTCGGACCATGGACATCCAGGATGTCCTGCGCCGGGAAAGCCCCCAGGGAACTCCGGCGAATGTGTTGATCGAAGACGCGCCGGAAGTCATCGGCATGGCCGAAAAGATCAAGGCCCTGAAAGAGCGTCCCGACGACAGCATGAACCGCAGCGCCAAGCTGGTAAAATCCGGCGGTGCAGATGCGATGGTTTTGTGCGGCAACACCGGCTGTTCGGTGGCCGCCGCCCAGTTGCACCTGCGTCGGATTCCCGGAGTGAAGCGGGCGGGCATCCTCGTTCCCCTGCCCACGGTGTCCGGCAAGCACACCTGGTGCTGCGACATGGGCGCCAACGCCGAATGCCGCCCGGAACACCTGGTCCAGTTTGCTGAAATGACCTCAGCCCTACTGGAATCCGTTTATGGCCGGATGAATCCCCGGGTGGGGGTCCT
>CANIXE010000303.1 GCA_947470885.1 Planctomycetota bacterium | reverse complement strand
CCCTCCTGGTGAACGTCGATTTCTAGTCCAACCTCTTGCCTTCTCCGCGTCTCCGCGTCTCCGCGTGAATTCATCGCCGGATTTAGGTTGAAGCAACGCAGCAGGTGCGCTCCAATTGCGTTTTCCAGGATAAACACATCACCCCACCCGCTAACGCGGGTGGGGTGACACGACACATCATCAGTGCAGAAGACTCAGATCATCAGGGAATGACGACGAGGGCTTCCAGGCTGATCACGGTCTGGCCGTCCAAAACATTGGACTTGTTGTCGCCATCAACGAAGGCGTAAGCGATTTCGCCGTTGATGCCGAGCTTGTCCGAACCAAACGGGTTGGTCAGGATAGCCGCGCTGATTTCATGAGTCACCGGCGACGACACGCCACTCTTGGTACCGAAGTTGGTGTTCAACTGCTGGTACATGAGGGTGGACGAAGCGGGCATGGTGGTGGGCAGCTTGTAGTTGACCAGGGCCAGGAATTCCACATCGGCCTTGTCAACCGGCTTGCCAGCATCATCCATATCGGCGTTCTTGGAAGCCTTGTAGATGAATTCGCTGCCGAACTTCAGCTTGTCGGTGGCGTTGAATTCGCCGTTCAAACCAGCCAGGAAGATGTCGCTGGGCTTCTTGCCAGCAACCGGGGCGCTGGAAGAAGGATCCCAGGCGAATTCCAGGTTGATGAAGCCCTTGCTGTCAGGCAGGGTGTAAATCAGGTCCAAACCAAGGCCCAGGTCGCTGCGCTTCGCACCCGAAGTCGTGGCGGTGTCGTTGTACTGATCAGCACCGTTGAAGTAGCCGTTCACGATGTGGAAGGAACCCGAGAAGGGGACGTCCTTGGGAGCCCAAGCCAAGTTGGTACCAGTCACATCATTGGTGTACAACAGGCCGCTAATGGTGGAGCCGTTGACACGGTAGAGACCGGTGGGTTCGGCGGAGACATAGCCAATGTGGGAGATGTACTTGCCCATGGTCCAGGTCAGATCGCTACCAACGTTGACGGCGGCGTAGCTTTCCTGAACGTAAACGGGGTCCTGACCAGAGACGGGGTTCCGAGCTGCGGCGTTGTTGAAACGAACACCAACAAACCCAGTAATTTTATCCGTGGGCTTCCAGCTCACTTTGAGCTTGGCATTAGCGCTGAAGTCGACCAGGTCAGTCTTCTCAGTGGCCAAGCTCGAGCCGCCGCCGGCAGCGTTTTCTTGGGTGGTGTAGGTACCGATGTTGTCAGCCCAACCGTCGAGGAAGAGGCCTTTGGCAACTTCCTGGGCATTGGCAGCGGACGACACGAGGGCGAGAACGCCCAGGGTGGGGACGATAGCGAGCTTCATGGGAGACCTCCAGGATCGAGGTTGCCACCGGTTGGATCGGTCTGACGCAGACCGGCTTGCCCAGGGCATCGGCCCGGCCACATAGGGCAGGGCTCGTTGGTTAACGGGGGGCATGCTGAACAGGCCGTTTCAGAATGCAAATACTGATTTCGACGGCAAATCGGGCCATTTTTACCCAATATCAAGATAAAATTAAGATCTTGTGTATACATCAGCAACACTTTTACAAGAGGATTTTCACCTATCGCTTCGCTGCGATCCTATCGTTTCCCTATTTTTACGTTAACGCTGAATTTTCGCTCAACCTGCCGGTTTACGGTGGGACCGCGGAGAGGTACCCCCGTCGGCAAACACCCGGGGTGACCCAGCAGGCCAGGGCCCTTGGAGACTGGGGATCCCCGGCTAGCGTGCCCGCCATGACGCCCGATCTTCCCACGTGTCGCGAATTCGCCCGCCAGGGCTATACGTTGATCCCATTGGTCCGCCGGTTGGTGGCGGATGATCTGACCCCAGTTGCGGCCATGGCCCGGATTGCCGAAGAACCCCATGCCTTTCTCTTCGAAAGCGTGGTCGGCGGTGAACGGGTGGCCCGGTACAGCTTCCTAGGGGTGCGTCCTGTGGCCCGCCTGGTGGGGGACCTGAACGCCGTCCGCCTCATCCGGGAAGATGGCTCATCCCAGGTTTTGGCGGGGGATCCGTATACGGCGGTTCGCGCCTATCTGGCGCCATTGAAGGTGCCTTTGTTGCCCGGCTTGCCCAGATTTTCCGGCGGCCTCGTAGGCTCGTTCGGCTATGACACGGTGCGGATGGTGGAACCACTGCCCAACTGCCCCCCGGACACCCTGGGACTGCCGGACCTGCATTTGCTGCGTTTTGATACGGTGGTGGCTTTTGATCACAGCTTCAACCACCTGCTGTTGATCACCCACTTGGATCTGACCAGCGGAGCCAGCGTCGAGGCCGCCCATGCTGCCGCCCTGGCGGAATTGGACGCCCTCCAGGCCCGCTTGGCCCAGCCCCTGGCCCCCCGCCTGGTGGAACCCGTCCCGGCCCAGGCCTTGCCCGCGGTATCCGCCACCAGCGAAGCGACGTTCCATGCCTCCATAGGTCGGATCAAGGAATACATCAAGGCCGGGGACGCCTTTCAGGTGGTCCTCAGCCAGCGTCTAAGCGCCCCCTGCACGGCGTCCCCCTTCCAGGTCTACCGCAGCCTGCGCAGCCTGAATCCCAGCCCCTATTTGTTTTTGCTGCGCCTGGGGGACTACAGCCTGGTGGGGGCCAGCCCCGAATTGTTGGTGCGGGTGGAAGGTAACGGCAGCGAACGTCCGGTGGTTGCCGTTCGCCCCATCGCTGGCACCGCGCTACGGGGGGCAACCCCAGAGGAAGACGCCCGCCTCGCCGAACATCTCCTGGCGGATCCCAAGGAGCGGGCCGAGCACGTCATGCTCATCGACCTCGGCCGCAACGATGTGGGCCGGGTCTGCGAACCGGGCAGCGTGCGCCTGACCGAGCGGATGGTGATCGAGAAGTACAGCCACGTACAGCACATCGTCAGCCATGTGGAAGGCCGCCTGCGCACCGGGCTGGATGCCCTGGATGCCTTGAAGGCCTGTCACCCGGCGGGCACGGTCAGCGGCGCGCCGAAGGTGCGGGCGATGCAGATCATCGACGAATTGGAACCGGTGAAGCGCGGTCCCTATGCCGGGGCCGTGGGCTACCTGGATTTCCGGGGCAACCTGGACACCTGCATCGCATTGCGCACCGCCATCATGACCCCGGGTCAGGTCCACGTGCAGGCCGGGGCCGGGGTGGTGGCGGACAGCACGCCGGAAGGGGAATACGAGGAGACTCTGCGCAAGGCAAAGGCGACCCTGCTGGCCATCGCCCGGGCGGGGCAGTTTTAGCTCTTGAGGGGGCGCCGGGAGCGCTGACTTGGGGCCGGCTTGGGGCCGTGAACGCCGGCTCGAGGCCGGGAGCGCCGGCTCGAGGCCGGGAGCGCCGGCCGCCTGGCCGGCTCGGGGAGGCTTGGACATACCCAGAAGCGTTGGAGTCTTGAT
>CANIXE010000302.1 GCA_947470885.1 Planctomycetota bacterium | reverse complement strand
GGGATCCACCCGCAACAGCAGTTCCGCCGTGGGCACCGCGGCGCGGACGGCGGCCACATCCGCCAGTTGGTGGGTGCTGATGAAGGTGTCCTTGCCCCCCTGGCGCTCGGCCTTGCCCTGGCGCTCGATGTCGACGAACAGGCGCTGGACCCCGGCGGCGTGGGCGTGGGCGGCCAAGGCCGGTTCGTTGCAGATCAGGAGCAGGGTCAGCATCTAGCGGAGACTCCGTATCGCCGGACAGGTGAGAACGCCGCAGGCGACGGCCCCCAGGCCGGCCAGGGCGGCGGCGAGGATGCGGAGGATGCTGCCCTCCACGACCACGGAAAGGGCCAGCCCGGGGAGGGCACCGGCAGCGGCCAGGAGACCCGCCCGGATCATCCCGCCCAGGGCCGGACGATCGGTGCGCCACCACAGGACCCCGGCCATGGCGATGTGGAGGGCCACCGTCGCCCAGACCAGGCCGGTGATCCCCATCCCGCGCAACAGTAAGGCGATGCCGACGAACGCCCCCAGGCCCCCCACCCCGGCCACCAGGGAGGAACGGGTGTCCTTGCCGGCACTGGCCCAGGCCTGCAAAAGACTGGCGAGTCCAGCCAAGGGCAGGGCCAGGGCCAGGATCCGCGCCGGTTCCGCCACCCGGGCCAACAGGGCGGGATCATTCATCTTCCCGTAGCCGAACAGGATCTTGGTCACTTCGGGGGCGAAGACGCCCAACACCAGGGCGCAGGCCACCCCGACCACCGCCACGGCCTGGAACCCGGCTTCCCGGGTGGCCAGGGCCTTGGAATCCCCCGCTGCCCGTTGTTGGGCCAGGCGGTTGAACAACACGGTGGCGAACACCGTCAAAAGCACCCCCAGGGGCAGCTCGAACAGTTTCAACGCATAGCCATACGCCGCATAGGTGCCGGTGCCCAATTGGGTGGCCAGGGCACCGCCGATCAGGGGCACGACATAAATCACCGACCCGGCCAGGGCCAGGTGCAGATAACCGATCCCCAAGTCCCGGTCCGGCAGCCAGGAACCGGCTGGTGACCAGACTGGTCGCCGGCCGGCCCAATCGCCGGCGACCAGGGCCAGGCGCAGGAAGCTCCCGGCCAGGACCCCCAGGGCCAGGGGCAGCAACCCCGGGGCGATGAACAGAGCGATGATCACCCCGGCATTCAGGACCAGGGTTCCCAGGCTGGAGGCCGCAAACCGTTGCTGGGCCTGGAGGGCCGCCCCGAACACAGCGCCCAGTGCCGACATGGGCAGGGCCAGGAGCACCACGGGCAGCCAACGCTGCACCAACGCCGGATCCAGGCCCGGGGCCAGCAGGTCGCTGGTCCAAGGCCCCATCAAGGCCACGGCCAGGAACGTGCCCAGGACTACGGCCACTAGGGCCACCTGGGCCACCAGGCGCTCCCCCGTAATCCGGTCCACGGCCGCCAGACGGGGCACCAGGATGCCGGCCATGGCTCCGCCCATCAGGACATTGATCACGGAATCCGGCAGGGTCAGCAGAAACCGGGCGACATCGGCTTCCCCCCCCAGGGCCAGGTGGGCCCCCAGGAAGGATTCCCGCACCTGGCCGGCAACCCGTCCCAAGGCAACGCCAATCGTGATCCACAACCCGGCCCGAAGTAGCGGCGATGCCATGGCGCGGCAGCGTGTCGCCAACCCGGGCAATGCTACAAGAGGTCCGGTCGTCCGGTCGTCCCCCCATGACAACCACCGATGCCACTCTCTTCATCCTTTTCCTGAATCGCGTCCAGAACCAAACCACGTCAGGACAATCCTTCGACGACCGGACGATCGGACTGGCGCCGTAGGCGCCGCCGGCGCCTTGACCCCCCCGGTCCTGGACCAGGATCCTACGCCCTATGGTGGATGCCCTTGGTCTGGCGCTGGTGGGGGTCGGCATGATCCTCAATGTCGGGGCCCAAATCGCCCTGAAATTTGCTGTCGCCGGCAACCTGGAGGTGAGCTGGAGCGATCCGCTTTCCCTCGCTCGGCTGATGTTCAGCCCCCTGGTGATCCTGGGTCTGTTCCTGTATGCCGCCTCGGTGGTGAACTGGCTGGTGGTCCTCAGGCGTCTGGACCTGGGCCTGGCCTATCCCCTGATGAGCGTCGGCTACATCCTGACCTTCCTGGTGGGGGTGTGGTGCTTCAAGGAACCCGTCAGCACCACCCGGATCCTGGGCATCGTGGTCATCATGGCCGGTGTCATCCTCCTCACCCGGCCCGTGCCGACGGCGTAACTCCATGCAGCTCTCCATCGTCATCCCACTGTACAACGAAGAGCGGAACATCCCCGCCCTGTTCGCCCGGCTAATCCCGGTGTGCGCCGCCCTGCCCTTCCCCTGGGAGATCGTCTGCGTCAACGATGGCAGCAAGGACAAGACCCCCGCCCTGATCCGGGACTGGGCGAAAAAGCATCCCCAGATCGTCCTCGTGGATTTCGTCCGCAATTTCGGCCAGCATGCAGCGGTCACCGCCGGCTTCGCCAATGCCCGGGGGGAATGGATCATCACCCTGGATGCGGATTTGCAGAACCCGCCGGAGGAGATTCCCAACCTGGTGGCCCAGTTCCAAGCCGGTCACGACCTGATCAACACCATCCGCCGGGACCGTCAGGACACTTGGTTCCGCAAGACGGCGTCGAAGATCACCAACAAGATCGTCCGCAATCTCTCCGGCATCAAGCTCAACGACTTCGGTTGCATGCTCCGGGGCTATTCCAAGCAGGTCGCCGACCAGGTGGTCCGCTGCCGGGAGAACCGCACGTTCATCCCCGCCCTGGCCACCCTGTTCGCCGCTAATCCAGTGGAAATCCAGGTGGCCCACGCCGAACGGGCCGAAGGCGAAAGCAAGTACCCCCTCAGCAAACTGTTCCAGCTCCAGCTGGACTTGATCACCAATTTCTCGGTCCAGCCCCTGCGCCTGCTGTTCATCGCCGGCATCGGCTTCGCCGCCCTGGGCTTCATCCTCGGCGGAATACTGCTCATCGGCCGCCTGATCTACGACGCCCACTGGGCTGGCGACGGCGCCCTGACGGTCCTCGGCTTCCTCCTGATCTTCGTCGGCGCCCAGTTCTTCGCCCTGGGCCTGGTGGGGGAATACGTCGGACGCATCCTACTGCAGGTCCGCCTGCGGGAACCGTGGGTCGTGAAAACGGTGGAGCGCGTCGGTGATTCCCGCGCCCCCGTGCAAGACGGCTGATGACCACTCCTGCGCGCAAACCCCGGGCGGTGGTGTTCGCCTACCACGGCTTCGGCCGGGCTGGCCTAGCGTCCCTGGTCCGCCAGGGCTGGGACGTGGCCCTGGTCCTGTCCCACGCCGACAATCCCCACGAGACGTGCTGGTGGCCGTCAGTGGCGGGTTTTTGCCAGGAACACGGCATCCCCTGCGTTCTTGACGGGGATTTGAAAGATGCCGCATTGCT
>CANIXE010000301.1 GCA_947470885.1 Planctomycetota bacterium | reverse complement strand
GATCTGTCCCGGAGCTTCAATCATCTGTTCATCCGTCCGGTCGGGCGGATGAATTTCACCAATGGCTGGCACGTCGGGTTCCACCCCCGGGCCCGGGTCTATGTGACTTCGCTGGAGGAAAACCCGGACATCGCCCGGTACCGCGGCAATTTCGACCTGGAGGCGGAGATCGGCCAGGACGATCAGTTCCAGCTCGCCGCCATCGGCCGGATCGGCAATGCCATGGATCGGGGCTCGATCCAGTTGGATGCCACCTATCCCCTGACCGTACCCACCCACGGCTGGGCGAACTTCGATTTGCATCTGCAAGTGTTCCATGGCTACGGGGAAAGCCTGCGGGCCTATGATGAAAAAGTCACCCATGTCCTCGCTGGCATCTCCTTCGTCCGCTGACCCCGGGCGCTTCCGCCGGCACCGTTCCTGCATCTACTCCCCGCCATGACCGCCACCGTGACCTCCGTGATCCTCGCCGCCGGCAAGGGCACCCGCATGAACTCCGACCTGGCCAAGGTCCTGCATCCCCTGGCGGGCCGGCCGCTGGTGATGCACGTCCTGGACACCTGCCTGGAGCTGAAAGTGCACCAGAAGGTCGTGGTCGTTGGCCACCAGCGGAATCAGGTGGAGATGACCGTGGCCCCGTGGCTGCCCGCCATCGCCATCCAGGACAAGCAGCTGGGCACGGGCCATGCCGTCCTGGTCACGGAATCGGTGGTCACCGGGGATCTGGTCCTGGTCCTGTGCGGCGACTGCCCCCTGACCCCGGCCAAGCTGCTGGCCGAGCTCATCGCCAAGCACACCGCCACCGGCGCGGCCTGCACCGGGGTGGCGGCGCGGATGCCTGACCCCACGGGCTATGGCCGGATGGTCACCGACGCCCAGGGCCGCCTGCGCAAGATCGTTGAACACAAGGACGCGGATGCCGCGACCCGGGCCATCGACCTGATCAACAGCGGAATCTACGTCTTCGACCGGAACCACCTGTTCCGCTGCCTCCACCGCCTGCGCCCGGAAAATGCCCAGGGGGAATACTACCTCACCGACGTGGTGGGGATGCTGGTGAGCGAGGGCCTGCCGGTGGAACTGGTGGTCACCGACGATCTGGCCAGCGTGCTGGGGGTGAACACGCCCAACGACCTGGCGACGGCGGAAAAGCTGCTGGCGGCCCGGAAGGGCGCGGTGGCGTAAATTCCGGGAGCGCCGGCCTCCAGGCCGGCTCGAAAAAAGACGAGCCGGCCTGGAGGCAGGCGCTCCCAGGGCTCCCGGGCTCAGCTCTCCCAGTGGGCGATCTTGGCGTAGCCCACGCGGATTTCCGTGCCGTTCTTCAAGTCCAGGGCTTCCCGGTCCTGGTGGCTGACCACCGCTTCCACCAGGGGGCCATTGCCGCCGATCTTCAGGTCCACCCGCACCGCCGGGCCGGCGGCGTGGATGCCCACCACTGTGGCGGCGGTGGGGTGGTCGATGTCTGCCTTGGCCGACAGGCGGATGTCGTGGGGACGCACGAAGGTGCCCCCGGGGAGGACGTTGACGTGGCCGAGGAAGCGGTGGACGAAGGGCGTGGCGGGGTGGTGGTAGACCTGCTCCGGGGTGCCGATCTGCTCAATCTTCCCCTTGTTGAACACCACGACCTGGTCGGCGACTTCCAAGGCTTCTTCCTGATCGTGGGTCACGAACACGCTGGTGAGGTGGACTTCGTCGTGGAGCCGGCGCAGCCAGCGGCGCAATTCCTGGCGGACCTGGGCATCCAGGGCGCCGAAGGGTTCATCCAAGAGCAGCACCTGGGGCTCCACTGCCAGAGCCCTCGCCAGGGCGACCCGCTGGCGCTGGCCACCGGACAGCTGGTGGGGCAGACGATTGGCGCACCAGTCCAGCTGGATCAGGTCCAGCAGCTTGTGGACCCGGACCTTGATCTCGGCGTCGCTGGGGCGGGTGGTCTTGGGTCGGACCCGCAGGCCGAAGGCGATGTTCTCGAACACCGACATGTGGCGGAACAGGGCGTAGTGCTGGAATACGAAACCGACGCCCCGATCCGCCGGGGCGGTACCGGTGGCATCCTGGCCGCTGAACAGGATCGACCCGGAATCCGCCTGCTCCAGGCCGGCGATGCAGCGGAGCAGAGTGGTCTTCCCCGAACCTGAGGGGCCAAGGAGGGCGGTGAGCTGGCCCGCGGCCAGTTCCAGGGAGATCCCGTCGAGGGCGGCGAAGGAGCCGAAGCGCTTGGTCAACCGGTCGATGCTGATGGTCATGGGGTCGGTTCCGAAGGGCTGGCGGTCTCGTCGTGGTGCATCCGCCATTCGATGAAGCGTTTGATGATCAGGGTGATCACCGCCAACAGGGACAGCAGGGAGGCGCAGGCGAACGAGGCGACGAACTGATATTCGTTGTAAAGGATTTCGATGTGCAGGGGCAGGGTGTTGGTCTGGTTGCGGATGTGTCCTGACACCACCGACACCGCACCGAATTCCCCCATGGCCCGGGCGCTGCACAGGATCAGGCCATAGAGCAGGCCCCATTTGATCGCTGGCAGGGTGACCCGCCAGAAAATGGTGAAGCCGCCGGCCCCCAGAACCCGGGCGGCTTCCTCTTCCTCGGTGCCCTGGGCCTGCATCACCGGAATGAGTTCCCGGGCGACAAAGGGGAAGGTCACGAACAACGTGGCGAGGACGATGCCCGGCAGGGCGAAGATGATCCGGATGTCGTGGTCCTGGAACCAGCCGCCGAACACGCCTTGCAGGCCGAACAGGAGGACGAACACCAGGCCGCTGATCACCGGCGACACGGCGAAGGGCAGGTCGATGAGGGTGATGAGGATGCTTTTGCCGACGAAGCGGAATTTGGTGATCGCCCAGGCGGCGGCGATGCCAAAGACGCCATTCAAGACCACGCAGATCGCGGTGGTGGTGAGGGTCAGGACAATGGCGTGGTAGGCCGCCCGGTCATGGAATGAGGCGAAGTACGCGCCGAGGCCCTTGCGGAAGGCTTCGGTGAATACCGCGACGATGGGCAGGACCAGGAACAGGCCGACGAAGGCCAGGGAGATCCCGATCAGCAGCCAGCGGACCCAGGCGGGTTCCGTCAGGTGGGCGGCGCTCCGGGGCGCGCCTTTGGCCCGGGGAGGCGGGGTCACAGAAGGAGGGGCGCCGGCCATGATGGACTCACAGGCTCCGGCGCTGGGTGATCCAACGCTGGAGCAGATTGACGATGAGCAGGAGAATGAACGAGGCGATGAGCATGACCACGGCGATGGCGGTGGCCTCGGCGTACTGGTATTGCTCCAGCTTGGTGATGATCAGCAACGGGGTGATCTCGGTCTTCATCGGCAGGTTGCCCGAGATGAAGACCACCGATCCATACTCACCGAGCGCCCGGGCGAACGCCAGTGCGACGCCGGCCATGAGGGCAGGCAGCACGGTGGGCAAGGCGATCCGCACGAATGTCTGCACGCGCG
>CANIXE010000300.1 GCA_947470885.1 Planctomycetota bacterium | reverse complement strand
TTGGATTCAGGCAGCGTAAGAGTTCCCCATGCAGGATTTACAATCCCTGGTGAAATCCATCCGCCAGACCCGGGGAATTGCCCAAACCCAGCTTGCCACTGCGGTTGGATTGACCCGCCAGGCCCTGGGTGCCATCGAATCCGGGCGCTACATTCCCAATACGGCGGTGGCTCTGCGCCTGGCCCGGGCCCTGGGCTGCCGGGTGGAAGACCTGTGGGTGGGCACGGCGGACCAGCCCACCGTGCCTGTGGCTGTGGTCGGTGGAGCACCCCCGGGTACCAGGGTGTCCCTGGCCCGGGTCCGCCAGCGGGTCATTGCCTACCCCCTGTCCGGGGATCGGGTGGTGGAAGAAGGCTTCGCCCCCGCCGACGGACAACTTCTGGCGGAAGGAGCATCCGCCCGCCTCCATGACCGGGACGGCGACCTGGATGCCAGCGCCCTGCTCCTGGGCTGCGACCCGGCGTTCCGCCTGCTCACCCACCACCTGGCCCGGTCGGGCCGGCGCCTGATCTGGCGCTCCGCCGCCAGCACCGCGGCCCTGACCGCCCTGGCGGCGGGGGAAACCCACCTGGCAGGCACCCACCTGACCCGGATTGACGGGGAACCTGCGGACCTGGGACCCGCAGAAGCGGCCCTGAAGGCCACCGGCGGATCCATCGTCACCTTCGCCCGTTGGGAACAGGGCTTGATGGTGGCCCCGGGAAATCCCCACGATCTGCGAAGCGTTGCCGATCTGGCGGATCCCCGCCTCCGGATCATCAATCGGGAAATCGGCAGCGGTAGCCGACGGCTCCTGGATGATCTGCTGGGCCAAGCGGGGATGCCCGGCACCGCCGTCCGGGGCTACGAACGCCTGGCCCGATCCCACCTGGATGCGGCCCGCCGGGTTGCCGTCGGAGAAGCGGATGCCGCCCTCGGCCTGCGGGCCGCCGCCCTCGCCTGCGGCCTGGACTTTGTGCCGTTGATCCAAGTCCGTTGCGACCTGGCGGTGCCGACGGATCTCGACGAACACCCGGTGGTCGCGGCAG
Source organism: Planctomycetota bacterium (assembly GCA_947470885.1). Taxonomy (GTDB): domain Bacteria; phylum Planctomycetota; class UBA11346; order UBA11346; family UBA11346; genus CAIUVD01. The sequence goes on along the minus strand of CANIXE010000300.1, from coordinate 2,442 downwards.
TGCTGGATGCCCTGCAATCGGCGGCCCTACGGGCGGATTTGGCCTCCCTGCCGGGGTATGAAAGCGGGGATACCGGGACGGTGGTGACGGCGATTCCCCTGGTTGGGAAGAACTGACGTGCTCTGGTTACGCTATGTCGAAGGGAGTGTTGCTCCCGGGAGCAACCGCCGCCTGGCCGGCATCGAAAGTGCATCGAGCACCAGCAACCACGTCGATCCCATTTCTGAAAGTTGCGATGAACGACAACTCAACCATCAAGACTCCAACGCTTCTGGGTATGTCCAAGCCTCCCCGAGCCGGCCAGGCGGCCGGCGCTCCCGGCTTGGAGGCCGGCGCTCCCGGAACGACCTCCAGACCAATCATTTCCCCTCTGTCACTGGATCTTCCCCATGCTGAGCCCCAGCGAATGGGAAATCCTCCTGCTCAGCCTGCGGGTCGCCGGCTGTGCCCTTTTATTATTAATCGTCCCCGGGGTGGCCATGGGCTGGCTGCTGGCCCGCGGCCATTTCCCCGGGAAATCCGTGGTGGACGCCGTGGTTCACCTGCCCCTGGTGCTGCCCCCGGTGGTCACCGGCTGGCTGCTGCTGATCGCCTGCGGCCGGCATTCCCCCATCGGCCAGATCCTGGAATCGTGGTTCGGCTGGCGCCTGGTGTTCGATTGGAAGGGCGCCGTGCTGGCGGCGGCGGTGATGGCCTTTCCCCTGCTGGTGCGGGCGGTGCGCCTGGCCATCGAGCTGGCGGATCGGGACGTGGAACGGGCGGCGGCCACCTGCGGGGCCTCGCCCCTCCGCGTGTTGTGGACCGTGACCCTGCCCCTGGCCCTGCCGGGGATTCTCGCGGGCCTGGTCCTGGCCTTCGCCCGCTGCCTGGGGGAATTCGGGGCCACGATTACCCTGGCCGGCAACATTCCCGGCGAGAGCCGGACGCTTCCGGTGGCGATCTGGCAGTTCACCCAGATGCCCGACGGCGACGGGGCGGTGTGGCGGCTGGTGACCATCAGCGTGGTGGTGTCCTTGGCGGCCCTGGTGGGCAGTGAATGGCTGGCCCGGCGTCTGGGTGCACGGTTGGGCCCAGCATGAACCTGGAACTCGACGCCACGGTCATTCGCGGGAATTTCAGCCTCCACGCCCAGGCCCGCCTGGGCAGTCCGGCCTGCGGGGTGTTCGGCCCCTCAGGCGCAGGGAAAAGCACACTCCTGGGCCTGATCGCCGGTCTGGTGCGGCCCACCCGGGGCCGGGTGGTGCTGGATGGAGAGGTGTTGGACGACGTGGCCGCCGGGATCCACGTCCCCGCCCACCGCCGGCGGTTGGGCGTGGTGTTCCAGCACGGCCACCTGCTGCCCCACCTGTCGGTCACCGGCAACCTGCGCTATGGCGAACGCCTGCTGCCCGCCACCGCCCGCAAGGTTGATTTTACCGAGGTGGTCCGCCTGCTGGATCTGGGGGACCTGCTGGAACGTCAGCCCCGCACCCTGTCCGGCGGTCAACGCCAGCGGGTGGCCCTGGGTCGGGCCCTGCTGTGTTCGCCCCGGCTGCTCTTGTTGGACGAACCCCTAGCGGCCTTGGATGGCGGGCTGAAGCGGCAGATCCTGCCCTACCTGCGCCGGGCCCGGGATGCCTTCGCCCTGCCCATCCTCCACGTCAGCCACGACCTGCCGGAGCTGCTCCACGTCTGCGAGGATTTGCTGCTGGTGGCGGGGGGACGGATCGCCGCCCACGGATCCTTGAGTGCCATTGCCGGGGACCCCGGGCTGCTACCCCTGCTCCACGCCGCGGGGATGGTGAATGTCCTCCGGGGCACGGTGGCCGGCCGATTAGCCGACGAGGCCCTGAATCGGATCGCCCTGGATGGCGGGGCTGAATTGCTGTGCCCCATCGGTGAAACCGGGCCGGGCCGACGGGTGGAACTCCTGCTGCGCCCGGACGACGTGGTGTTGGCCACAGCGGAAGTCACCGGGGTCTCCCTGCAAAACCGCCTGCGGGGCACCATCACCGCCATCACCGTGGCCAGCGACCGGGTGCTGGTCAGCGTGGACATCGGCCAGCCGGTGCTGGTGGAGGTCACCGCCCGCACGGTCCACCAGCTGGGCCTGGTGGTGGGCGCGCCCACCTGGCTGCTGTTCAAGGCCACGGCTCTGATCGTCCGCAGCTGAAGTTCCGATTATCAAGCGAGTTGTTCAAGCACCCCAGTCCACTGGCGGCCATACTGGGAGCACCGAGCGCCAGCTCGGCTTCGGTGGTGCCGAGAGCGACGACTGACGCTGCTTTCACCGCGGAAATCGCCCCGAGGCCGAGCTGGCGCTCGGCGCTCCCAGTGGGCCGTCCTGCTCTGTTCAAGCAGTAGTGAATTTGACCTGTCCGTGGGAATCTAGCCTCAGCTCTCACTACGCGTTGTTCAAGCACCCCAGTCCACTGGCGGCCAGACTGGGAGCGCCGAGCGCCA
>CANIXE010000299.1 GCA_947470885.1 Planctomycetota bacterium | reverse complement strand
GATCGTCCAGGCCACTTCCGCACCACGGCGGCAGGCATTCAGCGCGGTGACGAGGTGGTGCATGTCGCCCCGCCGGCCGGCCAGGTGCGGGCCCTGGTAAACGACCTGCTGGCCTGGCTGCAGGCCACCGGCGACCACCCGCTGATTGCCGCCTGCGTCTTCCATTACGAGTTCGAGTTCATCCACCCCTTCGTGGACGGGAACGGGCGCATGGGCCGTCTGTGGCAGACTCTCATCCTGAGCCGCTGGAAACCGCTCTTTGCCATGGTCCCGGTGGAGTCCCTGATCCGCGATCAGCAGGCCGGCTACTACGCCGCCCTCAACGAGTCCAACCAGGCCGGTTCCTCGACCCCGTTCATCGCCTTCATGCTCCAGGTCATCCACGACGCCCTGGCTGCCCTGGGCAGCACCCCCCAAGTTACCCCTCAAGTCACCCCCCAAGTCGCACGGTTGCTGGCAGCCCTCACTGGCGACCTGGACCGCGCCACCCTCCAGAAAGCCCTTGGCTTGGCCGATCGCAAGTCCTTCAGCCAGCGCTACCTGCAACCAGCCCTGGAAGCCGGCCTAGTCGAGCAGACCCGCCCGGATACCCCCAACAGCCGCTTCCAGCAGTACCGCCTGACCGCCCTTGGGCGGGAGGCCCGGGAGCGGGGGTTATGAGCGGAGAGGCGCTCGAAACCTGTTCCGCTTGGTCAACCAAAGAGTAGCCCCGGTGAAAACCGGGGCTTTCTCGTTAAATGACCCAGGCCAAACGGCCGGCGCACAACCCGCGGTATTCCGCGGGTTTCTGCGTTTCCAAAACCTCTCTGTCCGACCCGCGACTTTGCCCGGACGGGCCGGACACCTCCGGAAAAGCCCACCTCGACTGAGTTATCTCTCCACTCTCTGGCTTTGTTATGACCCCAGTCCGGTTTGCTGAGACGGTCCGGACTAGGACAAGTGAGTTGCCTTGGTAAGCATTGTCGCTGGATAAAAACGCAGCCTGTTGCCCAGATCTGACAACGATTTGATCAAACTCGGCACCTTGATCTGTCGGCCGTGAAGACGCTATTCAAGCAGCAGGGCAGCGCCCACGACATGATGTTGAATTATTTAATAACTAACGAATATTCCATTGCGAACGAACATTCGTTGGTTATTGTTTCTCCCATGCCGCGCAGATCCATTTTTGAGACGCTGGCTCTGGAACACTTCCTGCGCCTGACGGGCATGTGCGCTGTGCCAGGGACGCAGGGCAACAACAGGGGCAGTGATCTCGTTCTCAAGGATGGAAACGCACGGGCGATCCCAATGTCGATCAGACGACTGGCGGCCCCATCACGCTATCTGATCGAATCTGCCATCCTGCACGCCGCTGCTGAGCAGCACCTGGACGGGTTATCGCTGGTCATCCTGTCTGTCCCCAAGCTGGTCCCCAAGATGCTCGACCGAGTGGATGCGCTTCTCGGTGGCAGCCGGGTGAATGCAGCCGTCATCTCAGATGTTGGCGGGGCCTGGATTCGTTGTCCGGACCTGGGAATTAGCCTGGATGAGAAAGGTGATCCCCGCCAAGTCATGGCGCCGGACGAGAAGGAACACCGTCTCGAATTCCCGGATTCAACGGCCTGGATGATCAAGGTCCTCCTGCTGTCCCGCCTGCAGAACCATCCGCTCTGGTGGGGTGGCTATCGTGGTCAGATTCGTACTGGCGCCGAGTTGGCCGAGTTGGCAGGGGTCAGCCCATCGATGGTCTCCCATCTCTTTGATCTTTTGCGCAGCCGCTCATGGCTGCGCGCAGATCGGGGCGACGAGATCGTCATCACGCGCCCGCGGGCGCTGTTGGAGGCATGGCTCTCCCAGGCGCAGCAGCGCCTGTCACGATCCATTCCTGTACGACCGCTGTATGGCGCCGCACCCAACCAGGCGGGTGACATCCTGGATTGGCTGGCCGGGAGGCGGCAGCAGGGCCAGGGCCCACACGCCTGGGCGGTGAACGGCTGGAGGGCGTGCCACCTTCACGGCGTCGGATTCGTTACCGACATTGATCAACGACGTATCTCGATCACCTGTCTTGGTGACCACCAAGGCCTGATGAAGTCATGGGAGCTGATGCGGTGCGACGATCGGGATGCCATGTTCGTCCTACAGTCGACACGGTCTCCTCGTTCAATTACGGGCGGTATCGTGCCTGGCTTGATGGATGGCGCGACGGCAGTGGCGTCATCGCTGCCGGTGGTAGATGTGATCCAGGCGGCATTGGATGTGGCGTCGGATCCGGCCCGCGGCTTCGAACAGGCTGAGCACATCTGCAAGGCTGTTGTCGAGGAGATCGATCGATGAGTGCGGAACCCCGCTTTCCTCTTGCCCTGATCGCCCTGCTGCGACAGGCGGTCGCAGCGATGGGGAGCTACCAGGAACAGGCCGTCCTCATCGGCGGCCTAGCACCCTTCGTCTATCAGCATCATGCGGCGTTCGACCGTGCCATGCCGTTGCCGCCACTCGGCACCAAGGACGCGGACATGGCGGTGCCCTTGCCGCTGCCAGTCCTTGAGGGGGCAACGCTGCACCGCCGGTTGGTGGATGGCGGACTGGTTTCCGATGTCGGTCGGGGGACCGATGGCGAGAGCTCCATCACCCGCTTCTTTCTGCCGGGTGAACGGGGGCGAGACGCACCTTATCTTGAATTCCTCGTCCGGGACCCTGGTCGCAGGCGGGATCTGGAAGGCCGACCGCAGGTCGATCTGCTCGCGCATACCGGCGATTATCAGGAGCTCCTGCTTGCCCCGACACCGATCTGGGCCGTCACCATCCCGGAGCTTGGGGTCATCCGCGTGCCGCACCCCGTTGGCTACATTACGCAGAAGACGCGGATGTACGACAAGGTCGGCGCGCGCTGGGCAAAGGACCAAGGCGATGTGCTCCTGGTCATATGGGCCTTCCGATCCCTATGGCCAGAGATGGCGGAGGTCTGGCGCGATCTCCAGCGCTACAGTCCGCAGGGTGCCTGGCTGGAGCGGGTCCTGAAAATCTGGATGCGACTGTATGCACGAACGGACGGCGAAGGTGCCGTCGGCGTGGCCAACATCTATCGGCAACGGACCAGCGTCTCCGTGCCTCCGACAGCCATCCATCAGGTCATGCAGGATTTTCTGGGCACCATCAAAGGACCGGCGGCGGGCTGAGCATTGATGGAGTAGCCTGTCTGCGCGCTGCCCTGATCGCCACGAAACAACTGCTGCTCACGGCACCTCCTCCACCTGCGGGGCCTGCCGAAGGAGATCGGCAACCATCAAGTGCGGCACGCCACCCAGACGGCCCTGCAGGTAGCTCTTCCTGATGTCCTTGTCGTAGCGGACATCGTGGTAATTGCTGAAAGCGACCAGAGTGGAGCTGCCATCCGGCTTCCGCTCGGTGACCCACATTTCGTCCCGACGGAACAGCGACTGGTCCATGAGCAGCACATCATGGGTGGTCATCAGCAACTGGTTGCGCGTGTCCTTGGTGCAGCTTGAT
>CANIXE010000298.1 GCA_947470885.1 Planctomycetota bacterium | reverse complement strand
ATGGCGTCAGGGCCCGGCAGGTGGACTTGTTCGAGACCCAGCCCGCCCGGCAGTGGCTGGCCAGCGATGACCGCCCGGGCCATGTCCGGCGGGATGTCCTGGGCCTGTTCAACTGGGATGACAAGCCGCGTACCGAGATCGTGCCCATCGTCCGTCTGGGTCTGCCCGCCTCCGCGGCCGGCTGGTCGGTCTACGACTTCTGGAACGACCGGCCCCTCGAACCCATCACCGACAGCCTGACCGTGGATATCCCCGCCCACGGTTGCCGGATCCTGGCCCTCCGTTCCCCGCTGGATCGGCCCTACCTGCTCAGCACCTCCCGTCATGTCAGTCAGGGCATCCTGGAGGTCACCGACGAGGTCTGGGACCCCCAGGCCCGGACCCTGACCGGGCGCAGTGCGGTGGTGGCGGGGGATGCCTATGAACTGCGCCTGGCTTCCCCGGGACACACCGTGGCCGGAGTGGAGGTCTCTGCCGCCGACGCTGCCGCCGGTACGACGATCAGCAGCGCCTCTCAAAACGGCTTTGTCCGGGTCCGGATCCGCACCCCCCAAAGCCGGACCGTGGCCTGGACGGTGCGTTTCACGCCGGGTGCCGAGGCTCCTGCCCCGGTGCAACCGGTGGCGGGTCTGGTCTCCACCCTGAGCCCCGATGGGGATTCCCTCGTCTGGCGCTGGACCGGCGTCGATGGGGTGGATGTGGAAATGGCCGTGGATGGCGGCGCGCCCCGGCGCAGCGCCACCGGTTTCCTGGCGTTCCCAGGCCTGGAGGGCGGCAGCCGCCACCAGTTCACCGCCACCGCCCTGGCCTGGGATGGCCGGCGCAGCGTTCCGGTCACGGTGGAGGCTACCATTCCCATGGCCAGGCCCCGTCCGGCGGTGCCACCGGCTCCGACCACTTCACTGCTGACCCTGACCGCCCTCAGGGCCACCACCGCCCGCGGCCAGGTGATGCCGCGGATGAACGCCGACGGGGCTCCCATGTCGCTTGATGCGACGGCCCACGCCGAGGGTCTGGGGGTGGTCGCTCCGTCGACCCTGGTCTATGCGGTGCCAGCGGAAACCCGGAGCTTCGTCGCCATCGCCGGCCTGGACGATGCGATGAAGACCCCAGGGATCGCCGTCATCTTCAAGGTCCTGGGCGAACGCGCCAAGGGCAACCCCCAGGAGCTCGCCGTCTCGCCGACCATCCGCAGCGGACACAAGGTCCGCACCTGGAACTTCGATCTGGCTATCCCCCAGGGCATCGAGCGGCTGCACCTGGTGGCGGTGGCGGTGGAGGGACCGGAGCGGATGGCCCAGGTGGATTGGGCCGAGGCTGGCTTCCGGTGATCAGCAGACCCACGGCTTCCCCGCCCGACGCTTATCGTCCGAGGCCATCATCTTCGGCTGCAACGAGAATGATTCGTCGCCTCTCCCAGGCCGTTTCTACCCAGGCTCCAGGCTGTAAGATTTATCCATGATCTGCCGCCGCCTCGTCCTCGTCACCAGCGGCTTGCCCGGCGACCGCCGGTGATCGCGACCGACAAACACGAAGCAATCCCCGCGGCGCGGATCGCTAGCCAATTCTCCCAATGCCATGGACGCCAACGTATCGATCTCCCGGCGCATATCGGTCACCGACCGAGCCAGGAAGATCCGCCGTGATGACGAGAAGCTCAGCATCGCCGAAGCCGCCCCAGGACCGCCTCAATAACGGCCCGCACCACCACCGGCGAACGACTCGATGAAAAGCTCAACCGTGTGCCATCGCGCAGCTCAACCATAATTCGACGCCGGCGATCAGGCCGCCCACGCCGTCGCCGCGACACCTCCACCAACACGGACCCCGATCTCGCCATAACGCCTCCAGACTGCGATCATGGCGAGAGGATCAGTCACAAGCAAACGGGCGGGATAGGGCAGATACACCGCTTCAAGCGTCTGGGGCCACGGCAGCGAGACGGCAGCCGCTATCGATGACGACTTCAATTTCTATTTCCGATGGAAATCCGGAAAGGGCACGGTGCCATCCCATTGGCTGGAGGTGGATCTCGGTAGCGAACAGGTTAGAGGAAACGCTGCTGAAATAAGCCTGACCGCCCTCCCTACAAATTCGGCTACGCCAATTTCGCTGGACTCGGAGGCAAGACGGAAGGATAGGGAGATGCGCGAGTTGATAGTGATGCCAAAGGAACGTCGGGCTGATGTGGTGATCGGTCCGGGGGTGCCATGACCATTGCTCCTGACATGCACGGGGCATCGGCTATCGGGAAGCCATGGCATCCTATCCAAGCGCGGTCAGGCGAATCCGGCGGTACCGCAAGGGCGCGGTGGCCTAGCGGCTGTGGAAGCAGCGATGGAAGTGGGGAATGTTGCTGAATCTTGTGGACAGGGCCACCTCGGTGACCTGCGCGGTCGACAGTCGGAGGAGGCGTTCGGCGTCATCGATGCGTACACGAGATCGATCAGCCTAAAAATTGGCGCAGTTCGTCCCTAGATTGGGTGGCGGACACGTTCAATTTGTAGCAAGAGAAAGGGATCTGGAGCGTCGACATCAGTCAGTCTGGCTAGAAGAATTCAGTATGCCGAGTGGCAATGGTGGGAGTCCAGCCATCAGAAACCGCGACCCCTTCACGCCTCTCACAATCCCCCATCGCTGACATCCCTCCGTCGTGATTCTGGCAACACCCGCTCGATTCGCAGCTGACCATCCCGGATCTCTCCTTCCACCACCGTTTCCTTAGGGGCGTGCAATCTGAACTTGCAGTTCCATGCCTGTGGCCAGCACGGTCTCAGCACGATGCGGTCCCCATCACACTGCATGAGCATGAACTGCAACGCCAGGCTCATGGCCCCGGCATGGTCGACGTCAGGGCATTCATCGGGCCAAGCGTCATAGAATGCTGGGAATCGGCTGGCGGTATGGCGATCATCCTCCGCTCTGGCCGGGACCCAGCGCCTGACCAAATCGACCTCGCCCAGCAGGGCGGCCTGGATGTCGTCCTGGATCCAGCATTTGTTGCCCCAGCCCTGCTCCTGCCACCAGGTGTTGATGCGCATGGCGTACGTGGTGCGGGCGAGGTCGAGGTCGGGCTTCCCCAGGCCATAGAGGCGGTACGGGAAGATGGCGTACAGTTCTGGATTCTCTTGGTTGGCTAGCTGGGCGTAGGTCCCCGCCGCGGCTGGCAGCAGCACGCGGGAGGCAGGATCGCTGGCGAGCTGGGCGTTCCAGCGTTGCAGCGGCGAGAGCGAGCCGTCTCGGTTCGGCTTCTTCCATCTTTTCAGATTGATGCCGGCGCGGGCCACCTGATCGCGGTGGTCCTTGAGCAGGCCGACCGGCATGGGCGGCAGGGCGGCCAGGAGGGCAGTCCAGTTGGCGCGACGCTCCGGCCCGGTCAGCGCCGGGTCCATATCCATGAGGCGGGCGATGACACTGCGCATGCCGGCAATCTCCGGTGCCGGATCGACTGCCGTCTGCCAGGTCTCCAGCGACTGCGAAGGCTCGATGCGCAAGCT
>CANIXE010000297.1 GCA_947470885.1 Planctomycetota bacterium | reverse complement strand
GCAGGCCCCTGGGTGTGCAGGCGCGCACCCAGGGAAAACTCAGTTCAGCGCTTCGCGGCGCCGGCGGTGGCGTAGCAGCCCTTTTCGGCGATGAAGCTCTTGGTCTTTACTTCCATATCGGCGGTGGTCACCAGCCAGCCGGTAACTTTTTGTCCGGGGTAACGGGCCTGGAGCTTATCCCGCATATCGACGAAGGATTCCCCATCCTTGTGGGGAATCTTGGTGTCGCGACGCTTGATGTCGACGAACCAGACGTCCTTGCGGCCCCGAGCGACGACGATCCGTCCGGGGCCATCAATGCCATAATTCTTGACGGGGACGGCTTCGACACTCTGGAACACCGGCAACCGGGTTTCCAGTTCCCGATCCACCACGTCAGCGGGCAGGGGATGACCAGCCTTGAGCAAACGGATGATGGCTTCTTCGGTGGCGCGGATGGCGATTCGCACGGTGGGTATCCTCGGCTGTGGGTGAATGATTCGGGAAGGTGAGTGGCAATGTCAAAGTATCCGGGCGGCCTAAGGGGCGGATCCCGGATGGCGCTAGCATGATGCACAAAATTTGCAAATTTCAAGGTCCGGCTCTCCGTCGCCTCGTGTGGCATGGTTCGGCAGTCCAGGGGGTAACCACTAGATCCGGCATAATGATGGGATGTGGCCCCCAGATATAGTGGTTCAGATGATGCAGCCTGGGCATCATCGGGAGCATTGAGGGTCTTAAGAAATCCGCGCGGCGGTGCGCGTTGCCTTCCCTTGAGGGACGACTACTTTGGCAAGGCGACAAGAGCCTGTGGCCATTCGCAAACGTTGTCTGCCGTTTCACTGCTAAAAGAGGCCTGTAACATTATGGACGCCAACGTCTTGCCAGTTCTGATTCCGGCATTTGGCCTGCCCCAGGGTTCCGAGTTGATCATCATCATGGTGATCGCTCTGCTATTGTTTGGCCATAAGTTACCAGCATTGATGCGGGGACTGGGCGGCAGCATCAAGGAATTCAAAAAGGGGATGGAAGAAGGGGACAACCAACCCGCCAAAAAGCCCGAGGCCCCTGAAGGTGTCGTTGGTCGGGATCCCTCGGCCAAATCGATTGGAAGTGGCGATGCCACCAAGCCCACTGCCAATCCGTGATTCTGGGGTGGTCAAAGCGTCTATAGGAAATGTGGAATTGATGAAACCCTGGATTTCTGTGTTGTTGGTGGTTTTTCTTGTCATGTCGGGGTGCAAGGACCGGGAGCCTTTCCCAACCCATGACATTGTGGTCCGCAGCCCCGGGAATGGATTTATTTTTGACGGAATGCCCATGATGGGGGATCAATTGCGGGCGGAATTGGCGTCCATCGCCGAAGCCAAGCGCACGGGAACGGGCGGCTCAGTTCGCGCATATTTGCGGATCCGGGCTGAGCCTGGAGTGGATTACGATCGGGTGTACGAGCTGATTTCGACCTGTAATTCGTTAGGGCTCGATAAGATCGAGACGGCTGGGAAATAAGGTACTAAAGATGCGTACGTTCGGTTGTCTCGCGCTCTTGGGTCTGGTCGGTTGGCTGACCCTGGAGGTTTGGGCCTGGTTGGCCCTTAGTCAGCAGTTGAATAGCCATTTCGAGGCTCAAATCGGCAGTGGTGGATATTTGCTGACCATCGGCTGGATGATCTTGATGTTTTTTTTGGGGGTCAGGTTCACCAAGCACCATGCTGGTCGGATCATGGCGGGATTGCTCACGGGTCAGGCGGGTCGGCATATTCTGGGGGCCATCGGCGGCGTCTTGTTGGCTCTTCCGGGTTTTATCTCAGATATCCCTGGGATTCTGTTGCTATTGCCTCCGGTGCAGATCGTCTTGGGGACCCTTGGCAATGCCCTGGTGGCGGCCGTGGTGAAACAGACCATGGGTCGGATGATGGGTGGTGTTGGTGGCTTGTTCGGCGGCGGTATGCCGGGAGGAGGCATGGCGGGCGGTTTTGCCGGCATGTTCCCGGGGATGCAGCCCCGTTCCGGGGGTGGGCCAGCGATGAAACCCGATGATCAGATCATCCGCCCTAAACGCCCCAAAATCATTGATACGACGGTGGAGAAAGACTAGCCACCGGCGCGGTCCAGGACTCGGTAGCCAATGGCTTCCGCCAGGTCATCGATCCGCACCCGTTCCCGGCCATCCAGATCAGCAATGGTCCTGGCGACCTTGCCGATGCGGTCCATTGCCCGGGCCGACAATCCCAATTCCTCCACAGCTTGATGCAGCAGATCAAGGCCATCTTGATCCGCCGCTAAGTGGGTGCGTAACCCTTTGCTGTCCAAGGTGGCATTGGCGCAGCCTTGACGTGCCACCATGCGTTCCCGGGCGGCAACGACCCGGCCCCTGATGGTGGCGCTGGTTTCGCCGCTGCCTGCTCCGCTCAAAAGTTCCGGGCGCTGGGCGGGGACTTCCAGGTGGAGATCGATGCGGTCCAGCAGGGGGCCGCTGATCCGGGCCCGGTACCGATGCACGGCATCCGCCGAGTCGGTGCAGCGTCGGGTAGGATGTCCCAGGTAGCCACAGGGACAGGGATTCATCGCCGCCATGAGCATGCATCGGCTGGGGAAACGCAGCCGTCCGTGGGCTCGACTGATGGTGAGGAAGCCGTCCTCCAGGGGTTGCCGCAAGGTTTCCAGGATTTGCCGGGGGAATTCCGGCAATTCATCCAGGAATAAGACGCCGTGGTGACTGAGGCTAACTTCACCGGGACGGGGATGGGAACCACCGCCGATCAGGCCAACGCCGCTGACATTGTGGTGGGGGGATCGGAAGGGGCGTTCCCGCATCAGGCCGCCACCTGTCAGTAGCCCGCTGACCGAGTGGACCCGGGTGACTTCCAGGGATTCGGCCACACTGAGGGGGGGTAATAGGCCCGGCAATCGGCGGGCCAACATGGTCTTGCCACTACCCGGAGGGCCGATGAACAGGGCGTTGTGACCACCGGCCGCAGCGATGGTGAGGGCCCGCTTGGCATGGTCTTGGCCCCGGACATCGGAGAGGCAGGGGATGTGACCCTGGAGGTCACCGGCATCCTGGGGTGTGACGACGGGTGCCACGGCCAGGCCGGCCCGCAGCCAGGCGCAGCACTCCGCCAGATCCCGGGGGGCATGGACGGTGAGTCCGGCCACGACCGCCGCCTCTTGGGCGTTGGCCGGGGCACAAATGAAGCGGGTGCATCCGGCATCCCGGGCCGCCAGGGCGCAAGACAAGGCGCCCCGGACCGGGCGTAAGCTTCCGTCCAAGGCCAATTCGGCCAGGACCATGGTATCCAGGCCGACGCCATTCAGGCGGTTGTCATCCAGGCTGGCGGCCAGCCCCAGGGCGATGGCCAGGTCGAACGCGGGACCTTCCTTGCGTCGATCAGCAGGGGCTAGATTGACCACGATGTGGTCGGAGGCCCGGGGAGTCAGCCCGGAGCTGGTGAGGGCGGGGATGACCCGTTCGATGCTTTCCCGGACCGCGCTGTCCGGCAGCCCGACTACCGTGGTCCGACCGATCCCGGTGATGGGTTCTGTGCGGTG
>CANIXE010000296.1 GCA_947470885.1 Planctomycetota bacterium | reverse complement strand
TGGCCGTGGTGGGCGGCGGTGACACCGCCTGCGAAGAAGCCGGCTTCCTCACCCGCTTCGCCAGCAAGGTCTACCTGATCCATCGCCGGGGCGAACTCCGGGCGAGCAATGTCATGGCCCAACGAGCCCTGGAAAACCCCAAGATCACCCCGATCTGGCATGCCACCCTGGGGGGCTACCACACCAACGCCAAGAACCGCCTGGAAGCGGTGACCCTGGTGGACACCCGCAACGGCACCCAGAGCAAGTTGGAGGTCGCTGGCGTGTTCATGGCCATCGGCCACACCCCGAACACCGGGTTCTTGAAGGGCCTGGGCATCAAGACCGACGCTGACGGCTACATCGAAGTCGAAGGCGGCTGCCGCACCGGCATCCCCGGCCTGTTCGCCGCCGGCGACGTCCGGGACCGCCACTACCGCCAGGCCATCAGCGCCGCCGGAATGGGCTGCATGGCGGCTCTGGAAGCCGAACGCCACCTCGCCGGCCACGGCTGAGGTCCCCGTGCCCAAGGTCACCGTCCACCTGACCGCGGATCAGCTCACCCAGATCCGCGCCGAGCTGAATCGCTCCGGCGAGCCCATGAGCCACCTGATCCGCCGGGCGATCACCGCCCACTTGGCGGGGACGGTGCCCGTGGGCCGGTTGGAGGCCCTGCGCTCCGCCCGGGCCCTGTGGAAGGGTCGGAAGGATTTGCCGGACACCGGCGACCTGCGTTCCGATTCGGTCCGGGAGTCCTGACATGGCCGGGGTCCTCATCGATACCGACCTGCTGGTGGACTATTTGGCGGGCGTGGCCCAGGCGGCGGACCTCCTGGAATACGCCCGGGAAGACCTGGCGGTGTCGGCCCTCAGCGTCACCGAGCTATTAACCGGCGTTCGCAACGAGGCCGAGCAATCCGCCATCGATGCCATGCTGGCGGTGTTCCGGATCATCCCGGTGGATGAACCCATAGCCCGCAGAGCAGCCCAGATGCGCCGGGAACTGGTGTCCGCCGGGATTACCACCGGCGCCTGCCTGATCGCCGCCACCGCCCTGGTCCACGACCTGCGCCTGGTGACCCTGGGCCGGCGGGCCTACCCGCTGGTTCGCAATCTTCACGTTCCCTACCGCCGACTGGTTTGACATGCCCGCTGTCCAGATCATCAACGTTCCCTTGGGGGATCGCGCCTACGACATCCACATCGGCAGCGGTCTGCTGGATCAGGTCGGCGCCCTGGTAAAACCCCGCTTGGCGGGGGCCAAGGTTCTGGTGGTGGCAGACGCCACGGTGGCCGCCGCCCACGGCACCCGGCTGTTGGCCAGCCTGACCGCCGCCGGCTTGGTGCCCACCCTGTTCACCTTCCCCGCCGGCGAACCCAGCAAATCCCTGGCCACCGCGGAAGCCGCCTGGGCCGCCTGCGCCGGGGCGAAGATCGACCGCACCGATGCGGTCCTGGGCTTCGGCGGCGGCGTATCCGGGGATCTGGCGGGCTTCGTTGCCTCCTGCTGGATGCGGGGCGTGCGCTTCGTCCAGGTGCCCACCAGTCTGCTGGCGATGGTGGATTCCAGCGTCGGTGGCAAGACCGGGGTGAATTCCGCCGCCGGCAAGAATCTGGTCGGCGCGTTCTGCCAACCCGTGGCGGTGGTCATCGACCCCGCGCTGATTTCCACCATGGATCCCCGGGAATACCGGGCCGGCCTGGCGGAAGTCCTGAAATACGGAGTGATCAATGATCCCGGCTTCCTGGCCTGGCAGGAAGCCAACGCCGCCGCCCTGGACCGGGGCGAGCCCGCCGCCGTGGCCCACGCCGTGGCGGAAAGCTGCCGGATTAAGGCCTGGTACGTGGAACAGGACGAACTGGAACAGGGCGTCCGGGCCCACCTGAACTACGGCCACACCTTCGGCCATGCCCTGGAGCGGGAGACCAAGTACCGCCAGTATCTCCACGGTGAGGCCGTGGGCCTGGGGATGCGGATGGCGGTGGAGTTGGCCGCCCGCACCGGCCTGCTGCAAACGCCGGATCTGGCCGCCCGCCAGGATGCCCTGCTCCGGGCCTACCACCTGCCCCTGGTCCACGCCGCCACCGATCCCGTGGCCACCGCCGCGTCCCTGACCGCCGCCTGCGCCCTGGACAAGAAAGTCGCCAAGGGTGCGACCCGATTCATCCTGCCGGTGCGCCCGGGGACCGTGGAATTGGTCACCGCCCCGGATGCCGGCCTGGTCCAAGCCGCATTCAGCTCTGCCCTCGTCCCAGCGGGCACCGGCACCCCGTGACCCCCGCCGACGCCTGGCTGCGGATGGCCCTGATCCCGGGCCTGGGCCCCCTGACCGTGGCCAAGCTCATCGAAGCCGCCGAAGGCGATGTCACCGCCCCCTTCACCTGGAGCATGTCCCGCCTGGGTCAGGTGGACGGCATCGGCGCCCAGCGGGCCCGGCGGATCTGCGATCCCCGGGGCGAGGAAGCCGTGGCCAAGGAACGGGCCGCGGCCCACGCCGCCGGAGTGACCATCAGCACCCGGATCGACCCGGATTATCCCAAATCTCTGCTGGTCCTGGCGGATCCGCCGTTGGCTATTTGGCGCCGGGGGGAACTCCTGCCCCGGGACGTCCTGGGCATCGCCGTGGTCGGCCCCCGCCGGCCCACGGCCTACGGCCACCGCCACGCCCAACGGCTAAGCGCCGGACTGGCCCGAATCGGCGCCACGGTGATCAGCGGCCTGGCCCGGGGCATCGACACCGTGGCCCACGAAGCCGCCCTGGCCAACAACGGTCGGACCATCGCGGTCATCGGCAGCGGCCTGGGCAAACTCTACCCCGAGGAAAACCGCCCCCTCGCTGACCGCATCGTCGACAGCGGGGCCGGCTGCATTTTTTCCGAACTGCCCCTGGAATGCCCGCCCACCCCGGGGACCTTCCCCCGGCGCAATCGCCTGGTGGCGGCGATGTCGTTGGCGGTGCTGGTGGTGGAAGCCGGCGCCACCAGCGGTTCCCTGATCACCGCCCGCATGGCGGGCGAACTGGGCCGCACCGTGCTGGTGGTTCCCGGCCCCATCGACAACCCGGAAAGCGCCGGGGCCAACCAACTGATCCGGGATGGCGCCACCCTGGTGGCCAGCCTCGAACACATCCTCGAAGAAATCGAACCCCTGATGACCCTGGCCCAGGGCGCGACGGCCGAAGAACGCCGCCCCAGCCCCCGGGCCGAGGCCCTGACCGGTCGGGAAAAACAGGTCTACCAGATGCTCGACGACACCGCCCGGGGCGTCGACGAACTGGCCCGGGCCACCACCATCCCCGCCTCGGCGGTGTCGGTCACGTTGCTGTCCTTGGAATTGAAGCGCCTGGCCAAAAAGTCGCCGGGGGGATTTGTTCGGGCGACGTAGGAAACGTCCGGTCGTCCGGTCGTCCGGTCGTCCGGTCGTCCGGTCGTCCCGGGAGCGCCGGCCGGGAGCGCCGGCCGGGAGCGCCGGCCGGGAGCGCCGGCTCGGAAAGACTCTGTCCTGCAACAACCCCACACCTGGAAGATGCACCCCGGGAACGCCGGCCTCCAGGCCGGCTCGGAGCGATATG
>CANIXE010000295.1 GCA_947470885.1 Planctomycetota bacterium | reverse complement strand
GGCGGGTGATCAGTGGCCAGAACCGACCTTGACTCCGACCATGTTGGGGACACCGCTGAGCTTGGGCCAGAGGACGCCGTAGGCGGCTACCACGAGGAAACAGCCCAATGGTACGCTGAAGCTGGCGGACATGCCGCTGTGGTCGGCAATGGCTCCCATCAGCTTAGGTAGGGTCGCGCCACCCATGATCGCCATAACGATGAAGGCTGCGCCCCACTTCGACTTGGATCCCAGACCGAAAATGCCCAGGGCGAAAATGGTGGGGAACATGATGGACATGAAGAAGAACGAGGCGAACAGGGCCCCCAGGGAGATCCACCCCAGCTTCAGGATGATGATCAGCATCAACAGGACATTGATCGCAGCGTAGGTGGCGATCATCGTATGGGCTGAGAAGCGGGCCAACAGGCCGGAGCCGGTGAACCGACCAGCGAGGAAGAAGCCGAAGGCCCAGGACATCAGGAAGGCGGCCCCGGCGCTGCTGATGACAAAAGCCCCGTTTTTCAATTCCGCACCTTTGTCGCCACCCAAGAACCAGGATCCGGGATTACTGGAACCCAGGCTCGGAACTTCTTCCACCACGTAGTTGATGAAAAAGCTGAACACGCCGGCCTGGGCCGCCACGTAAAAGAATTGGGCGACCACTGCACCAACAAAATGCCAATTGGACCACAAGGATTTCGTGGCGGCGCCGGGAATGATGTCCTTATGGTCGCCATGGGCGTCCTCGTCCCCCGCCAAGTCGGGCATTTTCACAAAGGCGAAGATCACAGCGAGGAGGATAACCCCGGCGGCAATGTAGGCGTAGGGAATCCATAGGGTCTGGGAGGCCGCTTCAGCACCTTTTTCAGAATAGAAAAAGGCGCTGCCCAACATTGGCCCGATGATCCACCCCACACCATTGAAGGTTTGGGCGGTATTGATGCGGACCGCGGCGAACTGGGGGGCGCCCAGCACCGTCGTGTAGGGATTGGCGATGGTTTCCAAAAAGGTCAGCCCCATGGACACCACGCATACCCCCAAGAGGAAAGCCCAGAACTGGGCGATCCCGGTGGCGGGGATGAACCACAGGCAGCCGGCAGCCACCAGCAGTAAACCGGCAATGATGCCGCCTTTGTAGCCCATCTTCTGGGCCAGCCAGCCCGCCGGCAGGGCCATCAGGAAGTAACCCAAATAGTGGGCGGTTTGGACCCAGGCGGACTGAGCCTTGGACAGGCTCAAGAGGTCTTGGAAGTGTTTGTCCATGGTGTCGATCATGCTGTTGCAGACCGCCCACAGGAGGAACAGCGACGTTACACAGGCAAAGGTGATGAAATGGTTCCGACCGTCAGCGGTGCGGAAAAGTCCGGGGGAGGCCATGGGACTCCTGGTCCGGGGGGGGGGGGTAAAATTATTAGGGAGAACGGTAAACTATCAGGAAATATGTACGGTTCAACCGAAGTCGCGTTGATGCCGATGTTTTGTGAAACGTCTGTATGAGATGGAGCTGCTAATTTGTCACAAATGAGGTCAGGTGTACGCAACGAAGCGGCCCTTGGGCCGGACATCTGTCCGCATTGGGATGTGGGTTATGGTCACAAAGCCCTGTCTGGATTCGATGACGCCCCGGCGGAATTCTTTGCCGGATTGTGATGGTCCAGGAGTGCCGGCGTGTAGTTCCCGGGCGACCGGCCTCCTGGCAGAACGGTCGCCCGACCAGCCACAATCCCACGCCCTTCCCCGCCCGGGTGACGATCCTGAGTGAGGACGCCGCCCAGGCCGCGGAGCCCTTCGCCGCCGTCGGCTGCGACGTGCTACCGGTGGTGGAGCTGGCCCTGGGGGCGACCACGACCTGGTGAATCGAGGGACGGAGTCTGGAAAATTAAGGCGGAGATTGCACCAAGCGGGCCGTGATTTTCTTCCACCATGCCGTGGCGAGGCCCAGATACAGCAGGCCACCCAAGGCCACCGCGGCCCCCAGGCGGAGGATGGCGATCCGGCCACCGGTGCCCGGGGGTTGGGGCCACCAGCGGAGCAATATTTCCACCGTTAAAGCCATCACCAGGGCGGCCAGCAGGGGGCGCAGAACTGCACTCCAGGGGATGAGGTCATGGGCGCCCCGGCGGTGGAGGATGTAGAGGTACGCGGCGCAGGCCGCGAAGCCGGTGGCGGCGGTGCTGAGGGCCAGGCCCGCTTCCTGCAACGGCGTGCGGATCAGGACAAGGTTCAGTAGCAGGTTCGCCGCCACCGTGGCCAGGCTGATGCGTAACGGAAGTTTCTGGTCCCGGTGGGCGTGGAAGGCCCGGACCAGGAGTTTGGCGACGGTGAGGGGGATTAGGGATAGGGCGTAGAAGCGGGTAACGAGGACAGTTCGCGTGACGGCTTCTTCGCCGAAGCTGCCAGTCTGGTAGATCGTCCGCACCAGGGGTTCGGCGCAGGTGAACAGGCCCAGGGCGGCGGGGAGCAGCCAGAAGACTTGGAGGCGCACCGCGTTCCGCAGTTGTTCGGCGGTGGCGGCCCAGCCTTCGGCGGCGCGCCGGGCCAGTTCGGGATAGGCCACCGTGGTCACTCCGTGGCCGATCAGGGCCATGGGAAATTGGAGGAGCCGGTTGCCGAAATACAGAAACTGCACCGGTCCGGCGCCCAGGGCGAAAAAAAACGCCAGCTGGGTGTCGAGGAAGGCATTGATCTGCTGGACGCCGCTGGCGATCACCGTGGGAATCAGGGCCCGGCGCATTTCCTGTTCTTCGGGTGACGGAGCCAGGCTGGCGACGGGCACGCCGCCGGTGCGGTGGAGGGCCCAGAGGTGGGCGATCACCATCAGGATGCCGGCGGCGAGGACGGCGTAGGGCGCGGCCCAGACCTCGGCCTCCGGAGACATCCAGATGGTGGAAATCATCAGACCGTTCAGCAGCACTGGCGCGGCTGCGGCAATCCAGAAATGGCGGCGGACATTTAAAAGGCCCGAGAGCACGGCGGTGACGCAGATGAACACTAGGAAGGGCAGCATCGGCAGGGCGATGGCCGCTTGCAGCCACCATTTGGAGGTGGGGGTGACCCACACCTGAACGCCGACGCAGGCGGCAATGGCAACCAAGGCGACGAATGAGAGGAACACCGCCAGGCGGGCCACCACTGCCCCGGCGAAGCGTTCGGCGGCGGCGGGATCTTTTTCCCGCAATTGGGCATAGCGGGGAATGACGGCAGAGGACAGGGCGCCTTCGCCGAACAGGTTGCGCAGCAAGTTGGGCAATTGGAATGCCGCGAGGAACGCATCCAGGAGCGGGCTGCCCCCGGCGACCCCGGCCCACAGGCGGTCCCGGACCAGGCCGAGGATCCGGCTGGCGAGGGTCCAGCCGCTAACGGTGGCGGCCTTGCGGGCGAGCTGGCCGGGGGTCATGGACGGGTTCCGGGAGCGCCGGCCTCCAGGCCGGGAGCGTTGGCTGCTAGCCCGGGAGCGCCGGCCTCCAGGCCGGCTCGGGGGGACGTCATGAAGTCGGCCCGGGAGCGCCGAGCTGCGGCCCGGGAGCGCCGGCCGCCTGGCCGGCTCGGGGGGACATGGTCGAGATTCCAGGC
>CANIXE010000294.1 GCA_947470885.1 Planctomycetota bacterium | reverse complement strand
CGGATCATCGCCCACGCAGTCCAGCGCCAGCCGTTCCTCCTGGAAAAGCTTCTGGCGGACCAGCTGTTGGTGGGGCGCAGTCGCCAGCCCGGTTATGTGCGGGTCACCGACGGCGATCTCAACGCCGTGGCCGGTGCTGGCTGGCAGTTGGGCCTGTCCAATCCCAGCCCCGGCCGTCTGCCCGGTCACGTCACCAGCTTCACCCGCAACCTGGGCGGACGCCAGGCCGGTACCCTGGCCCAGGGCCACGCGGTGATTGCCCTGGCCGGTCGAGGCGACCATCCCAGCCACATCGTCGCCCTGCCGATGCTGCCCCAGACCTGGTATGTCATCGAACCCGGCGCCTGGCATGCGGTGATCCAGACTCCGGGGACGATCTGCGCCTGGGCCGAGACCCGGGGCCTGACCGAGGGCGTGGCCGAGCTGACCCCGGAGCAGCGGGGCGAACTGCACGCCTACCTCGACATCTATCTTCCACGCTGAATCTTTTACCTGTCCGCCGCCCACCCGCACCCTCCCTCTATGTCCACCGCCCTCATCAACCCGCGGATCCGCGGCTTTCTCTGCCTCACCTCCCATCCCGCCGGCTGCGCCGCCAATGTGCGCCGGCAGGTGGACCTGGCGAAGGCCGGTGGCCCGGGTAAGGGCTTGGGGAATGTCCTGATCATTGGCTCTAGTGCCGGCTTCGGCCTAGCTTCGTTGATCACCACGGTGTTCGGCCATGGGGCCAAGGCGTTGTCCGTGGCCTTCGAGCGGCCGGGCCAGGGTGACAAGCCGGGATCTGCGGGCTGGTACAACCTCGCCGAGGTCCATCGCCTGGCCAAGGCCGAGGGTCGCCAGGTGGAATCCATCATCGGCGATGCCTTCAGCGGTCCGATCCTCGAGCAGGCGATCACCGCCTTGCGGGAACGCTTCGGCAAAATCGATACCCTGGTGTATTCCCTGGCCTCGCCCAAGCGCACGGACCCAGCGACAGGCCTGACCCACGGCAGCACCCTCAAGCCCATCGGTGCGCCCTACACCGGGCAGACCGTGGACCTGGACACCGACGTTATCAAGGCGGTGACCATCCAGCCCGCCGTCCCGGAGGACATCATCAACACCGAGAAGGTGATGGGCGGTGAGGACTGGGAGCGCTGGGTCGAGGCCCTGATCGCCGCCGATCTGCTGGCCCCCGGATTCCGTACGGTGGCGTACAGCTACATCGGCCCGGCGATGACCCACGCGATCTACCGGGATGGCACCATCGGCCGGGCGAAAATGCACCTGGAAGGTTCGGCCAACCGCCTGGATCAAAAGCTTCAGAAGGCTGTGGGCGGTCACGCCTGGATCAGCGTCAACAAGGCCCTGGTGACCCAGGCGAGCAGCGCCATCCCCGTGGTCCCGCTCTACATCAGCTTGCTCTACAAGACGATGAAGGCGAACGGCAGCCACGAGGGCACGATCGAGCAGATCATCCGTCTGTTCCGTGACCATCTGGCGCCCAACCACAGCCCGGTGCTGGACGCCAACCGGCGGATCCGGGTGGACGACTGGGAAATGCGCGAGGAAAACCAGGCCGCGGTGGCCTCCCTCTGGCCCCAGGTCACCACCGAGAATCTGCTGGACATCAGCGACTACGCCGGCTTCAAGCACGAGTTCCGCACGTTGTTCGGCTTCGAGCTGGACGGCGTGGATTACAATTTGCCCGTCGAAGTCGAAGTTCCCCTGGTCTGATGTTCAGCGACCCTGGGTCGCTAAAAACCGCGCGAATTTTGTTTTGGGCTGGGGCTGCCAGGGAATGCCCCAGGCCCCCAGGCGGGCGGCCCAGGCCTGGTGGCTGGGTTCCGGCTGGTCGGTCTCGATCTCCAGTTCGTAATCGATCCGGTCAGCGAAGGTCGTGGCATCTAGACTCAGGTGCTCGTGGCGTCCATCTTCGTCGTGGAGCCAGTCCAGGCGGTGGTTGGCGAAGCCCCCCAGATCCACCAGGGATTCTCCGGCCAGGGCCTCCTGGACCACCAGAGGTAGGCGTTCCAAGGGCGGCCGGCGGGTGTCCCCGGGCAGCTCGCATTCCCATTCGTGGTGGTCGCTCAGGCCGGCCCGCTGTTCGCCCCGGCGCTGTTTGCAGGTGAGGATCACCCGCTGGTTCTCCCGGCGCAGGCGGACGTTCAGGAAGGCGGCCCGCAGCCGGCGGTCGGCGGTGTCGAAGAACCGGTTCTCTTGACCGAGCACGGCGGGCGCTCCCAGGAACACCCCCAGGCGCTCCCCCAGGGCGGCGTAGGCGGGCTGGGTCAGGGCCCATTTCAACTCAATCTCGACGTTGCGGTGCATGGCGGGCAGGCTACGGGGGTGGCCCGCCGGGCGGAAGCCCATAGCCTTCCCGCCCATGGCCAATCCCTTCGATTTCCTTGAACCCCTCGTGAAGCTGGAAGAGCGCATCGGCGAACTGGAAAGCGCCGCGGCGTCCACCGGCATGACCGTCGGCAGCGAGATCGTCTCCCTTAAGGCCAAGCTGGAGGTGGAAAGCCGCCGGCTGTTCGCCACCTTGACCCCTTGGCAGCGGGTCCAGCTCAGCCGCCATCAGCTTCGGCCCCAGGCCAGCGACTACGTTGACCATATGCTGGAAGACTTCGTGCCCTTGGCCGGCGACCGCCGCTTTGCCGATGACGAGGCGATCATCTCGGGCATGGGCCGCCTGGGGGATACCGCGGTGATGCTCATCGGCCAGCAGAAGGGCAAGGACGTCCACGAACGCCGCCGCTGCAACTTCGGCATGCCCCATCCCGAGGGTTACCGCAAGGCGATGGCGAAGATGAAAATCGCCGAGAAATTCAACCTGCCCATCATTTGCTTGGTGAACACCCCGGGCGCCTTCCCCGGCGTCGAGGCCGAAGAACGCGGCCAGTCCATCGCCATCGCCGAAAACATCCGGGACATGAGTCTGTTGCGTACTCCGGTGATCGTCGTGGTCATCGGCGAAGGCGGTTCCGGCGGTGCCCTGGGCATCGGCGTCGGTGACAAAATCTTGATGCTGGAAAACAGTTACTTCTCGGTGATCAGCCCGGAAGGCTGTGCCGCCATCCTGTGGAAGGACGGGGCCAAGCGGGACCTGGCCGCCGAGCGACTGAAGCTGACCGGCGAGCCGCTGATGAAGTTCGGCATTGTCGACGAGGTGATCCAGGAACCTGCCGGCGGCGCCCATCGCCAGCCGGTGCAGACGGCCCACCTCCTCCGGGATGTGCTCATCCGCCACCTGCGGGACCTGCAATCCCTGACCATCGATGAACTGCTGGAAAATCGCTACCAGAAGTACCGGGTGATCGGCGAAACTCATGGCGGCTGATCTAGGCGAATGATCCAGGCGCCAAAAAAGCACCCCAGGGCAAAACCCTGGGGTGCTTCGTTTCAGTCCGGGATCAGGCGGCCCGGCGTCGGCGCAGCCACAGGGCCAGCAGGGCGACCACGAAGCCCGCTGAGGACCCCGAGCCGCAACCACCACCGCCGCCACCGGCATCGGCCTGGCTGGTGGTGGCGGAGGGCGGAGCTGGGGGCGAGCCCCGATCCACCACGCCGTAGACCTG
>CANIXE010000293.1 GCA_947470885.1 Planctomycetota bacterium | reverse complement strand
GGAAATCGCCAAACAATTGGCGGTGCTACCGGAACCCCGGCGGGCCGTGGCCACCGCCAGCGTCGAACGCTATGGCCGGCTGGTCCACTGCCGGGACCTGGATGAGGCCGTGGCGGTGGCCAACCGCATCGCCCCGGAACACCTGGAGGTCCTGGTGGCGGATCCCAAGCCGGTGGTGGCCAAGCTGACCAACGCCGGGGCGATCTTCGTCGGCCCGTGGAGCCCGGAACCCATCGGCGACTACGTGGCCGGCCCCAGCCACACCCTGCCCACCGGGGGCACCGCCCGCCTGTGGTCGGGGATCGGTGCCGACACGTTCCTCAAGCGCACCAGCATCATCAACCTGGGGGAGCGGGAATTCCGCGCCCTGGCAGGCGCCGGCCTGACCCTGGCCCGGGGCGAGGGTTTGGAAGCCCACGCCCGGGCCATCGCCGTCCGCCTGGAGCGAGGGAACACCGACCATGGCTAGAAGACGGCCGCCCCATTGGGGGCCCGCCGACGACCCCACCGTCGCCGCAGTCTATGATCTCCTGGCGACCACGATCAGCCCTAAGAGCGATCTGGAATTCAGCTCGACGTTCGAACTCCTGGTGGCGGTGGTCCTCAGCGCCCAGGCCACGGACAAGTCGGTGAATGAGGCCACCGCCCGGTTGTACCCGGTGGCCAACACCCCGACGGCGATCCTTGCCCTGGGAGAATCGGGGCTGATCCCCTACATCCAGCGCATCGGCCTGTTCCGAATCAAGGCAAAGAACGTCATCGCCCTGTGTGGTCTGCTGCTGGAACGCCATGGGGGCCAGGTCCCTGATACCCGGGAGGCCCTGGAGGCCCTGCCCGGAGTTGGACGCAAGACCGCCAACGTGGTCCTGAACATCGCCTTCGGCCAGCCCACCATCGCCGTGGACACCCACGTCCACCGGGTGGCCAACCGCCTCGGGTTCGCCATCAGCAACTCCCCGGATCAAACCGAAGCCGTGCTCCTGGCCCGGACTCCGGCACGCCACCTGGTCCACGCCCACCACTACCTGATCCTTCACGGTCGGTACACCTGCACCGCCCGGGCGCCCCGCTGTGGCACCTGCGCTGTGGCTGGGCATTGCGCCCTTGGCCGGGTTGACCCGAACCGCGTCATACCTGTTTCCTGACTTGACAACGAAGGTTTTCGTCGCATAGGGTCATCCATGATCCTCCCGTCTCTCCATCCCCATGAAGTAGAGAGACAAGCCATTCTGGAACGTTGCGGGATTTTGGACACTCCGCCCGAAGCTGACTTTGACGGAATAACCAGCCTGGCGGCGGATATTTGCCAGACCCCCATCGCCCTGGTGTCGCTCATCGACGGCCAGCGCCAGTGGTTCAAATCCCACCATGGCCTGGACGCCACCGAGACCCCCCGGAATGTTGCCTTCTGCGCCCATGCCATCCTCGACCGTCATCATCCCTTGGTTGTCCCCGATGCGCTGGCGGATCCCCGGTTTGCCGACAATCCCCTGGTGATCGGCGGACCCCGGGTGGCATTCTACGTCGGATTTCCCCTGCTCCTGGGCACCGACCAGCTGCCCGTGGGCACCCTGTGCGTCATCGACCACCAGGCGAAGGCGATCAGTCCCCAACAACTCGCCCATTTGCGCATTCTTGCCCGTCAGGTGGAAGTACTGCTGGAACTCCGCTTGCGCCAGAACCTGGTGGAAGAACGCCTGATCGCCACCCAGATCAACGAGGAACGTCTGCGGGCCGTTTTCACCGCCATGAATGAAGGAGTGGTGGTCCAGGACCGCACGGGGGCCATCACCACCTGGAATCCCGCCGCTGAGCGGATCCTGGGTCTAACCGGTGATCAGTTGCAGGGACTGACCTCGGGGGATTCCCGTTGGCGGGCTGTCCATAGTGATGGTTCCCCCTATCCCGGCGAGGAACACCCGGGAATGGTCACGCTGCGCACCGGCAAGCCGGTGGATGGCGATGTCATGGGCATCCATACCGCGGACGGAAAATTGAGATGGATCCTAATCAACACCCAGCCCTTCGGACTTGTGACCAATGGCCGGTCTGATTGGGTGACCGCGACGTTCACCGATATCACCGCCCTGCGTCGGGAGGAGGACGATCGGCGTCGCGCAGAATCCCAGATTGCACTATTTTTCCATTTGTCCCTGGACCTCCTCTGCTTGGCCAGCTCAACGGGACGGTTCCAGCGCCTGAACCCCGCCTGGACCAACATCCTGGGCTGGACGGAAGCCGAATTGCTCGATCGGCCGTTCCTCGATTTTGTCCATTCCGATGACCAGGCGACCACCGTGGAGGCCTACCGACATCTGCTCAGCGGTGGTCAAGTAGTCCAGTTTGAGAACCGTTACCGCTGCAAGGACGGGTCTTGGCGGATCCTCGCCTGGAATGCCGTGGGCGTCCCCGAATCCGGGGTGATTGTTGCCGTCGCCCGGGATGCGACCAGGGAACATCAGCAACGGAACCTCCTCCACCTCGCCAAGGAGGAAGCCGAATCCGCCAGCCGGGCCAAATCCGCCTTCCTCGCCACCATGAGCCACGAAATCCGGACGCCAATGAATGGCGTCCTGGGCATGGCCGAACTGCTGGCCGGAACGACGCTGGATGCCGGTCAACAGGATATGGTGGAGACCATCAGGGACAGCGGCCAGAGCCTGATGACGGTGATCAATGACATCCTGGACTGGTCGAAGATCCAGGCCGGCAGGTTAGAGGTGTTTTCCGAACAGGTGCCCGCCCTGGCCAGCATCGAAACTGTGGTGAAAGCCCTGGAACCCACCGCCCTGGCCAAGGGTCTGACTCTGGCCCCCATCGTTGGCCAAGCCCAGGTAAAAGTACAGGCCGATCCCCAACGTTTGCGTCAGGTCCTCACCAATCTGATCGGCAATGCCATCAAGTTCACCGATCGTGGCGGTGTCTTCATCCAGGTGGATCCGGCTCCCGGGCAGGACCAGATCATCGCCATCAGCATCCGGGATACCGGAATAGGCATCCCCGCCGAACACCTCCCCCGGCTCTTCACCCGCTTCACCCAGGTGGACGAATCCAACACCCGTCAGTTCACAGGCACTGGCCTGGGCCTGGCGATCAGCAAACAATTGACCGAAGCCATGGGCGGTTGGATCACCGTGACCAGCACCCCGGGTCAGGGAAGCACCTTCACCGTGTTGTTGCCCAAGGCCCTGGCCCAGGTCCCAGAACCTGTGGTCCCGGGCAAGATGATTCCTGCGCCAATGTTCAGGACCAAGAAAAACCTGAACGTTCTCCTGGTGGAAGACAATCCAATCAACCAACGGATTGCCCAGGCCTTCCTACGCCGCATGGGACATCAGGTCACCCTGGCCGTGGATGGTCGTGAAGCTCTCACCTGCTGGCGCGCCGGAGGGCAGGACCTGATCCTGATGGATGTCCAGATGCCGGGCATGGATGGATTGGAAGCCACCCGGACGATCCGGGCTGAGGAACAAGACGGTAAGCTCCCCCGGATCCCCATCCTCGCCCTCACGGCCTCGGCCATGACCGAGGAACGCCAAGCCTGCTATGTTGCGGGAATGGATGAAGTGGTCACCAAACCCGTGTCCT
>CANIXE010000292.1 GCA_947470885.1 Planctomycetota bacterium | reverse complement strand
TCGATCAGGTTGTGGCAGGTGACCGTGGGGGCCAGGTGGGCGAAGGCCTGGGCCTCAATCATCAGACCGTTGGCGAAATCCCCGCCGGTGAGGTTTAGCACCTCGATGGCCGCCAGGGGCGCGGGCATCAGGCCCTTGGTCTTCTTCAGTACTTCCTTCTTGGCCTGGGCGCAGACCAGGGTTCGGAAGGGATGGTGGAGGAGCATC
This sequence comes from Planctomycetota bacterium, assembly GCA_947470885.1. Classification (GTDB taxonomy): domain Bacteria; phylum Planctomycetota; class UBA11346; order UBA11346; family UBA11346; genus CAIUVD01. Next base: position 3,381 of record CANIXE010000292.1, on the reverse strand, counting down.
GCCTGGAGAGCCGGCAGGATGCGGGGTGCCGGGCGTTTCACAGCCAGGCGGGCGGCGATGGCTGGGACCTCATCCCCCAGGAAGCTGCGGGGGATGAAATGGTCCGCGAGGCCCATCTTCTTCGCCGCCTTGCCGTCCACCATCCGGCCACTGGCGATCAGGTCCAAGGCCGCCGGCAGGCCGATGAGCAGGGGCAGGCGCTGGGTGCCGCCCCAGCCGGGGATGATCCCCAGGGTGACTTCCGGCAGACCCAGGCGGACCTTGGGGGCGTCGCTCACCACCCGCTGGGTGCAGGCCAGGGCCAGTTCCATCCCGCCCCCCAGGCAAGCCCCGTCGATCACCGCCAGGCTGGGCATGGGTAGATCCGCCAGGCGCTGGAAGACCTCCTGGCCCTCCCGGGCCTTGTCCACGGCGATGTCCAGGGTGGCGATGGCCGCCAGTTCGGTGATGTCGGCCCCGGCGATGAACACGTCGGGCTTGGCGCTGGTGATCACCAGGACGTCCGCTTCAGAAGCCCGTCGATGGAGGTCTTCCAGGTGGCTACGAAGTTCCGCCATCACCGCGGCGGAGAGTTTGTTAACCTTCTCCCCCGGCAGGTCGAAGACCAGGCGGGCGATGCGGTCGTGGATGGTCAAGGTGATGGCGCTCATGGCAGGCTCCTTCACACGAGGGACTGGATAATCCGGGTAGTCAGGTCTCCAGGACGAAGGCGGCCCCCTGGCCGCCACCGATGCATAACGTGGCCAGGGCCCGGCCCCCACCCCGGCGGCGCAGTTCCAGCAGGGACGTCAACAGCAGGCGGACTCCGGTGGCCCCCACGGGGTGGCCGAGGGCGATGGCCCCGCCGTTGACGTTCAGCTTCCCGGGGTCGATCTCCCCCACCGCCCCGGAGCGATTGAGGAATTTCGTGGCGAATTGCGGACTGGCGAACGCGGTTGTGCAGGCCAGGACCTGGGCGGCGAAGGCTTCGTTGATTTCGATGAGATCGAAATCCTTCATGGTCAGACCGGTGCGCTCGAACAGCTTGGCCGTGGCGTAGACCGGACCCAGGCCCATTCGCGCCCCATCAAGGGCGGCATAGGCGTAGGCCCGGACATAGCCCAGGGGCTTCAAGCCCCGGGCGGCGGCGGTGGACTCCTTCATGGCGATGAAGGCCCCCGCGCCGTCGGTCAGGGGGCAGGCATTACCCACGGTGACGGTGCCCGCCAGGCGGTCGAAATAGGGCTTCAGGCTGGTCAGCTTCGCCGGATCCAGGTTGTCCCGGGGGCCATCATCGGCGGTGACCATGGCGCTGCGGTCACCGGCGGGGATCACCGCGATCTCTTCCGAAAACCGGCCCTTCGCCGCCACCGCCTTCCGATGGCTGTCCACGGCGAAGGCGTCCTGCATCTCCCGGGTGATGTGGAATTCCTTGGCCAGGTTCTCCGCGGTCTGGCCCATGTTCAGGCCGGCCACGGGATCGGTGAGCCCGACCTGGACGCCGACGATGGGGGTGAGCATCGCCGGGCGGAAGCCCGCCCACACCCCCAGGCGCTGCATCCCGGTCTTGGCCTTCATCAGCCGGCCGAACAGCCCGGTCATCTTCTTGTTGAAGTAGAGCGGGATGTTGGACATGGATTCCGCACCGCCGCAGGCCACCACTTGGGCCTCGCCGCTGAAGATCTTGGCGTGGGCGGTACTGACCGCCTCCATGCCGCTGGCGCAGTTGCGATGGACCGTGCTGGCGATCAGGCCGACGGGCAGGCCCGCCTTGAGGCCGATGACCCGGGCGAGGTTGGCGGCCTCCGCCGGCTGGGCCACGCAGCCCATCACCAGTTCGTCGATCTCGCCGGCGGGGAAGCCGCTGCGGGCCAACAGTTCGCGGACGGCGAAGGCCCCCAGGTCATCCGCAGAATGGGCGGCCAGGGCCCCTCCCGCCTTGGCGAACGGGGTGCGGATGCCGGCAATCAGGGCAAGGCGGTCGGTAGCCATGGGAGCCTCCCGGAATGAAGTGGCGAGTGGCGGGGTTCAGCGTGGTTCGGTGGCGTACATCTCGTCGATGAGGCGGTGCCAGGTCTGGCACAGCACGTGGCGGCGGAGTTTGTGGGTGGGGGTCATCTCCCCCCGGGCGATGGACGGCTGGACGGGCACCAGGCGCCAGGAGCGGATCTGCTCCCACTGGTCCAGGTGGCTGTTCACCACCGCGATGGCTTTTTCCAGCTCGACCATCAACGCCGGACTCTGCATCAGGTCGGCGTCGGTGCGGGCACCCAGGCGGTCCTGGGCCGCACGCAGGGCTTCGATATCCGGGAACACCAGACAGCCCACATGGTGCCGGCCATCCGCCACCACCATGGCCTGATCCACCAGGGGACAGGCGGCGGCCAGGGCTTGTTCGATGGGCACCGGGGCCACGTACTTGCCGCCGCTGGTCTTGAACAGTTCCTTCAGGCGGCCGGTAATTACCAGGCAGCCGTCCTCTTCCAGACGACCCAGATCCCCGGTGTGCAGCCAGCCGTCGGCATCGATGGCCTGGCCGGTGGCGGCGGGATCCCGGTGGTAGCCCCGCATGATGGTCGGCCCCTTGGCCAGGATCTCCCCCTCGGGACTGATCCGGATGCTGACCCCGGGCCAGGCCGGGCCGACGGTGCCCGCTCGGCGCTGCCCGGGATGGTTGGCGGCTATCACCGGGGAGGCCTCGGTCAGGCCGTAGCCGATGTACACCGGCAGGTCCACCGCATGGAGGAAACGCGTGAGTTCCGGCGACAACGGCGCGCCGCCCACGATCAGGTATTTCAGCTGCCCGCCCAAGGCACCGCGCACTGAGCGGTACACCATCCGATCCGCCAGGCCCAGGGTGCGGTTCCGGGGCGTGGCGGGGTCCCGCTGGGTGGCCAGGTCGATGGCCCAGCGGCCCAGGACCCGTTTCAGGACATGGCCGGATTCCACCTGGCGGACGATCCGGGCGTGGAATTTTTCGATCAGCCGGGGCACCATGGTGAGCACCGTGGGTTTGACCTCCCGCAGGGCCGGTCCCAGGGTCTTGATGTCATCCAGGAACCAGATGGGCGCCCCCTGAACTAAGTAAGTGTAGGCCACCATCCGTTCGAACACGTGGGCCAGGGGCAGGGCGGACAGCGCCCGGTCCTTCCCCGGGTCCAGGGGGAACCGTTCACAGGCGGCGGTGATCTGGCTGACCAGGTTCCGATGGGTCAAAACCACACCCTTGGGGGATCCGGTGGAGCCACTGGTATGGATGATGGTGCAGGGGTCGTCGGGGTTCAGCCGGGTCAGCAGGCGATGGAACCGGGCGGGATCCTCGGTGGAGAGCCGATCCCCCAGGATCAGGGCGTCGTGCCAGGTGATGACCCCCTTTCCCGCCGCCCCGGGCACGCCCCGGAC
>CANIXE010000291.1 GCA_947470885.1 Planctomycetota bacterium | reverse complement strand
TGCCCTCAGGGCGCCGCAATGGAACGCTGGATGTCCATGACGGAGCACTCTTTGCGGCGCCAGTCCGGTCGTCCGGTCGTCCACCAACAGTGAGTCTTTCGGATATTCCCGCTGAACATTTGGCTTCAATGACGATCGGACGACCCGACGACCGGACGACCGGACATTTTCATTGAGGTCCCCTACCAGGATGCCCAGGGACGGAAGATGAACCGGATGACGCATGGAACCGTCCTGATATCGGGGATAATCAGCGAGCGCCGATGGGTGGAGGCCGCACGGAACCAGTAGATCCTGCCATCAGCGGGGACGGGTTCAACTTGTCGTGCTACTCCCAAGCCCCCAGGGCGGCGGCGACAGCCGGACTTCGTCCAGTGACCAGGAAGGGACCATCAGCATCGATCCGATCCTGGCTCAGAACCAGGCGGGGGCTGGTATACAGGTGGGCGCCCCGAACGAGTTCCGCCTGGAACAGGACCACCGCCCCACCATTTCCCTCGGCCCGGGTGGCAGTGCCCGCGAACCATTGGCCAGACTGGATGCCGTGGAAGCGGACCCGGCCATCCAGGTGAAAAATGCTGCCGTCGGCAAGGTAACTGCCAGACGGGGCGTGGATCCAGGCCTGCCCACCTTTGAGGGGATGGCGGATATCCACGGGTGACAGGCGCAGACGTTCGAAGCCCCCGGCTTCCTGGTGAAGGGCATCCGTGACCAGCACCGTGGGTTGACCGCCTGAACGTCGGGCCTGCTGGTCCCAGACCCGGAGCACCACCGGACCCTTGGCCCCGGGGGCCTGGGATTCCGGAGCCTCACCGCAGCCGGCGCAGATGAGAATCAGGCCCAGGAGCATAGACCCGTGATTTCGCCGCATGGGCGATAGGTTAGGCGCCCCGGTCCCAGGGCTATCGGCGCCTTGACCCCCAGGGTACTGATACACACTGCCCCCTCCACGACGTAGCAATACAGAACAGAGGAGTCATCGTGAGCGACGAGATCAAGACGAAGGTCATCGACATCATTGCCGAGCGGCTGAGCCGCGACAAGGCCACCATCACTGAAGCGAGCAACATCGTTGCCGATCTGGGCGCTGACAGCCTGGACATCGCTGAAATCATGATGGATCTGGAAGATGCGTTCGGCGTGAAGCTGGATGACGACCAGGAAGTCAAGACCATCGGCGATGTGATCAAGGTCATCGCCGCCAAGGCCGCCAAGTAATTCTCCTCATCCGTCGGCCGCCGCGTCCCGGACCCTTCAGGTCATGGGCGGGCGGCCGATGCGTTCCTTTCGGAGTTCACGCACATGGTTGATCGTCGCGTCGTCATCACCGGCATGGGTGTCCAGGCCTGCAATGGCAACACCGTTGCCGCCTTCCGCACTGCCCTTCAGGAAGGTCGCCACGGCATCGCTGCCCTGACCAGCCTGGATGTCAGCAAGCACAAGACCACCTTCGGTGGCCAAGTCGCGGCGACGAGCCTCGAACTCGCGAACCAGCTGGGCGACGCCAAGGCCGCCCGGCGCAAGGACCGCTTCGTGTTGCTGGCCCTCGTGGCTGCCGCTGAAGCGATGAAGATGAGCGGCCTGGACTACAAGAACTGGGCCAACCCCTTCAAGGTCGCCACCGTCGTCGGCTCCGGCATCGGCGGTCTGCAGACCATCGAAGAGGAGGCCAAGGTCCTCAATGAACGCGGCCCCCACCGGGTCAGCCCGTTCCTGGTGCCCAAGATGATCGTCGACAGCGCGGCGGGGGACATCTCCATCGCCTACGGCGCCAAGGGCCCCAACTACTCCATCACCACCGCTTGCGCCACCGGCAGCCACTGCATCGGCGCGGCGTTCCACCACATCCGCACCGGGCTGTGCGATGTCGCCATCACCGGCGGCGCCGAAGCTCCGATCACCCACCTGGGCATCGCCGGCTTCAACTCCATCGGTGCCCTGAGCACCCGCAATGACAGCCCGGGCACCGCCAGCCGGCCCTTCGACAAGGACCGGGAAGGCTTCGTCATCGCCGAAGGCGCGGGCATCCTGATCCTCGAAGAGCTGGAGCACGCCAAGCGCCGGGGCGCCACCATCTACGGCGAGATCGTCGGCTACGGCTGCACCGGGGACGCCTACCACGAGACCGCCCCGGATCCCACGGGCGCCGGCGGAGTGGGCTGCATGCGCATGGCCTTGGAAGATGCCAAGCTGACCCCCGGGCAGATCGGCTACCTCAACGCCCACGGCACTTCGACCCCGTTCAACGACAAGGGCGAGACCAACATCATCAAGCAGGTCTTCGGCGACCACGCCCGGAAGATGGCCATCAGCTCCACCAAGGGCATGACCGGCCACACCCTGGGCGCCGCCGGCGGCATCGAAGCCATCGCCAGTCTCCTGGCCTTGGCCGATGGTGTCCTGCCCCCGACCATCAACTACACGACGCCTGACCCCGACTGCGACCTGGATTATGTGCCGAACACGGCCCGCCAGGCCAAAGTTGAATACGCCCTGTCCAACAATCTGGGCTTCGGTGGCCATAATGCGTCGGTGATTTTCCGTCGCTGGTCCGGCTGATCTGTCAGCGCCAAACCCGTATCCGCACCCGCAAAGAGAATCGAAGCAATGGATCGTAAACGGATCATGGATGAGGTCGTCGAGATCCTCGCCAACAAGCTGCACCAGCTGCCCACCCCGCCGTCGGATCGGGATGCCGACCCGGATTTCGACTACGAGAACCAGGTGTTCAGCGAGCTGGTCCAGCACCACCTGGACATCGCGGAAGTGTCGATGGACCTGGAAGACGCCTTCGGCGTGAATTTCGAGGAGACTCTCCCCGGCGGCGCCGGCCTGGAGACCATCGGCAAGGTCGTGGACTTCATCCACGGCAAGGTCAACGCCTCCCGGGGCGGATGAACCGGAACGGCCCCGGCATGGTGGACACCCCGGCAGATAGACGCCGGCGGGACCGCCTGATCCGGGACGCCCTGCAAGATTGCCCCGATGCACGGGTGGTGGCGGCGATGTCCGTCATCGCCCGTCATGCGTTTGTGGGGGAAGGCTGCCGGGGCATCGCCTATGAGGACCGGCCCATCGCCATCGGCGGCGGGGCCACCATCAGTCAGCCCAGCCTGGTGGCTCGGATGCTGGCCCATCTGGCATTGCAACCTGGTCAGCGGGTGCTGGACGTGGGCGCCGGTTCCGGTTGGGCCTCCGCGTTATTGGCCCATCTGGTGGGACCGATGGGCCAGGTGGTTGCCGTCGAGCGCCTGGGGGATCTGGTGGCGGCGGCAACACCCCGATTGGCCGTATTTCCCCAGGTAACCTTGATCCACGGTGACGGCCTGACTGCGAAGGGCGGCCCCTTCGACGCCATCCATGTGGCTTGCGCCTGCCCGGAAATCCCCCGGGCCCTCGCCGCCCGTCTGGCCCCCGGGGGCCGGCTCATCGCTCCGGTGGGCCCGGCGGATGGGGCGCAGCGGTTGTGGCTGAAAGATCCCAGCGGCGAACGCTGGCTGGAGGACGTGTTGTTCGTGCCTGCGTTGGCGGGGTTGGGCTAACGTCAATGACGTTGAGCAACGCCCTGGGAGCGCCGGGCACCAGCCCGGCCTC
>CANIXE010000290.1 GCA_947470885.1 Planctomycetota bacterium | reverse complement strand
GGCGGCGGGAGTCAGGCCCACCAGGGCGAGATCCGCCCGGCGGTAGCGGATCGGCAGGGTGGACACCAGGACTTCCCGGTTGCCCACCACGTCCCGGGCCCCGGGGATGCCCTTCAGGGCGGTTTCGATGGTCCGAGCACTGGCCCGCAATTTTTCCAGGTCGTCGCCGACGACATCGATGGCGATGGCCGCCGGGGTGCCGGACAGCAGGGCGGACAGTCGGTGTTCGATGGGCTGGCCGATGATCGCGGTGATTCCGGGGGTGTCCGCCAGGACCCGGTCGATGGCGGCCCGGACAGTGTCGGGATCGTGGCCCCGGGTCACCGTCACCTCAATTTCTGAATTCGACGGAGGCTCGGCGTGTTCATCCCGTTCCGCCCGGCCGGTGCGTCGGACCACCGTGGTCAGGCCAGCCACCGTGGCCAGGCGGCGTTCGATGCCCCCGGCCAGGCGTTCGGATTCCGCTAAGGAAGTTCCGGGTGGGGCCATGACGAAGACGGTGTAGGTGCCTTCCCGGAAGCTGGGCAGGAAGCTGGTGCCGAAGCTGGCCGCCAGCCACAGGCAGAGCACCGTCAAGGTGACGGCGGCCAGGACCACGCTCCGTTTCCAGCGCAGGGCCCAGGCCAGGGAGGGGGCGTACAGGGCTTTCAGCCAGCGAACCAGGAAGCCCTCCCGTTCGTGGCGTAGAGCCAGGTTCGACAACAGCAGGCTGCATAACGCCGGGGTGACCGTGAGGGCCACCAGCAACGAGGCGAGGGTGGAGATGATGTAGCTGATGCCCAGGGGCCGGAAGAACCGGCCTTCAATGCCTGCGAGGAACAGCAGCGGTACGAACACCAGGACGATGATCACCGTGGCGAACACCATCGGTCCGCTGATTTCCCGGCTGGCGTCGAAAATCACCGCGTAGGCGGATTTCTGCTGTTCCAAGGGCAGGTGCTTATTTTCCGCCAGGCGGCGGAAAGCGTTTTCGACATAGATGATGGCATCGTCCACCAGGCCGCCGATGGCCACTGCCAAGCCCCCCAAGGTCATGACATTCACGGTCAGGCCCAGGGCCCAGAGGGCGATGAGGGCCAGGCCTAGGGACAGGGGCAGGGCGGTGAGGGTGATCAACGTGGTCCGAACATTCAGCAGGAACAGCACCAGGACGATGCTGATGATGATCGTCGCATCCCGTAACACCGTGAGCAGGCTGTCCACCGCCAGGCTGATGAAATCCGCCTGGCGGAACACATGGCGATTGATTTGCATGGTGTCGGGCAGGGCGGTGGCCGCCTGGTCCAGGGCCCGATCCAGGGCGGCGGTGAGGCTGAGGGTATTGGTGCCGGGGGCCTTTTGGATGGACAGGATGGCGGCGACCTTGCCCCGCTCGCTGGCGCTGCCCCGGCTGGGGGTGGCCGCGAGTTTCACCTCGGCCACATCCCCGATGGTCACCGCGACTCCATCGTGCCAGGCGACGACCGTCCGCCGGATGTCGTCCACCGAACCGACCTGGGCGGATTGGCGCACGGGAATTTCTTCGCCCCGCACATCGGGCAAAAATCCGGCGCTGAGGGTGGAATGGGCTTGGCGGGATGCGGCGACGACCTCTGCCAGGGTCAGGTGGTACAGGCGCAGGCGATCCTGGCGGCATTCGATCTGAAATTCCGGCAGACGGCCGCCGATGGCCACCACCTGGCTGACCCCGGGGACCGACAACAACCGGGGCCGCAGGGTGAATTCGGCGAACGAGCGGAGTTCCAAGGGACTGACCGAAGCATTCTTGCCGGTCACCGACAAGAGCATGATTTCCCCGGTGATGGACGACAGGGGCGAGATCTCCGCCTCGACCCCGGGGGGCAGGATTTCCCGCACTGAAGCCAGGCGTTCAGCGACTTGTTGCCTGGCCCGGGTCAGGTCCTCGCCCCAGGCGAATTCGGCGCGGACGATGGACAAGCCCAGGGCCGAGGACGAGCGCAGTTTGCGCAGGCCGGGTAGGCCGTTCACCGCATTCTCGATGGGGACCGTGACTTGGGCCTCGACTTCGTCGGTGGCCAGGCCACCGGCCTCGCTGAGGACGACCACGGTGGGTGCGTTCAGTTCCGGGAACACATCCACCGGCAAATGATTGAGGGCCAGGCCGGCCCCGACCATCAACAGTCCGGCACAGATCAGGACCGCGAGGCGATGGCGTAAGGAGAGGGCGATGAGTCCGTTGAGCATGTCAGTGGCCCCCGCAGCTGGCGTGGGGATCCGGCTTGGCCGCCCCGGCCACCGGGGCCTGAACGCTGAGTTTGAGGGGATGCACGCCGCCCAGGACCACTTCATCGCCTTCCTTGAGGCCGCTGTTCACCACCACCCAGCGGCCATCGCTGAGTCCCAGATCCGCCTCCACCCGCTGCACCGCCTCCGGGTGCTTGGGATCCCGGCGGAAGAACACGCTCACCAGACCATCGGGGACGGTGGCGGCGAGGGGGATCGCCAGTTCCTCGTCATTGCTGCCGGCGACCACGATTTCCAGCAGGGCGGTGACTCCGGGCCGGACCCAGGCGGGCAGGCCGGCGGCGGCATCCGATTTACTTTGGGGTAGCGCAATGAGCTCCACCGAGCGGTCGATGGCATCCGCCACCGGACCCAGGACCACCGTGGCGGGAATGGCGCTGCGATCCGCCGGATCATAGGCGACGATTCGGGCGGTCTGGCCATCCTTCAGCCGGGGCAGATCGGCCTGGAGGCCGGCGGCGTGGAAGCGGACATCCCCGGGATCGGTGATGGTCAGGACCGGGGCGTGGGCTTCGAACCAGGCATTGGTCCCGGCGAGATCCCCTTCCACCACGCCGGGGGCGGTGGCCCGTACTTCGGGGACGTCGATGGTGGACCAGCTGGGCCGGTGCCGGTCATCCAGGGTCGTCAGTTCCCCGGGACTCAGGCCGGTGATGGCGGCGGCCTCGCTGAGCATTTGCCGGAAGCGTACCGCAGCCAGGCCGGTGTCGGCGGTGCCGTCGGGACCGATGGCGTCCCGGCGCATCCGGGCGACCCGGGCCGTGGCTTCGATATTTTGCAGGGACAATTCCGCCACCCGCATGGCGGCTTCGCTGCGTTCCGCAGCTTTGCCGCCGACGTCCCGATCCAAGCGTTCCAGGGTGGCCAGGCGCTCCTTCCAGGCGGTCAGGGCCTGGGCGGTGGCGGCGGCCTGGGCCTCGCTGGCGGCCAGACGTTGGCCCGCCAGGGCGGCTGTGCCGCAGCCATCGGCACAGCCGTCGGCGCAACCCTCCGCCAGATCCAGGCGCAGTTGGTGCCAGCGGGGGGACAGGATGCGGAAGAGCGGATCACCTGGTTTGATCCGCTGATAGGGCTTCACCAGGATTTCCACGCGACCCTCCAGGGGGGCTTGGTAAATCCGCCGGGATCCAGGGGCGGCGGCGAATCGCCCGGGCAGGCGAAGGACGCCTTGGACTACCCGGTATTCTGCTTTGGCGAAGGTGATGCCCAGGTTTTCCCGGGCGATGGACGATAATTCCACACGTCCGAACACCGGAGGCGGCACGGGAATTCCCGGGGCTTCGTGGTTTTCGTGGTTTTCTTGAACAGCGTGAACAGCGTGGGTTGTCGT
>CANIXE010000289.1 GCA_947470885.1 Planctomycetota bacterium | reverse complement strand
GCCGCCCGCCCTGCCCCGCCGAAAGGACCACCGACCAGCGGGTGGCGGGAAAGGGGTGGTGGGTGGGCATGGGGCGATCTGCGGGTTTCCTGGGGGAATTACAACCGGGGTTGGCCCAACCAGGCCAGCAGGTCCGGATTGATCCCCCGTTCGTCGCTGCGTTTGCGCAGCACCGTATCGGCGCCGGCGGCGACGATGGCCCGGCTCATGGCCGCCACCGAGGAATGGCCGATGAGCAGGCCCCGCCAGCCCGGGGGCGCCAGGGCCCGGAGGGTCATGGCCACCCGGTCGCCGGTGGTGTCCCCCAGGTAGAAGTCGATGAGCACCGCGTCGGGCAGGGTCTTGGGCTGGCGGGCGGCGGCGCGGAACGCGGCCACACCCTCGGCCCCGCTGGCGTGGCCGGCGAAGTTCCAGCGGGGGACCAGGGCGGCGGTGGCCTCCGCCACCGCCAGGTTGCTCAGGCTGTCGTCGATCATCCACAGCAAGGACATGGCCAGGAATCTGCCAACTTCCCCGGCGGATCCATCGGCTTGGGTGGCGGGGGAACCCCGTTAGGGTCCTCCCCCGATGATCACCAACCCCTTCACCAACCTGCCCAGCATCCGTCCGGGGCACCAGGCCAAGGGGCTGATCGCGATCCTGGGCCGGGAGGCCGTTCTGTTCCTGGCGGCCTTGGGGGATTGCGCCCGGCTGTTGGGGGCGGTGATTCGCAGCCTGATCTACAACCGGGCCCGGCCCGAAGTCTACACCACCCAGCTTTACCACATCGGCTACCTGTCCCTGCCCATTGTCCTGGTCACCGGGGTCAGCATGGGTCTGGTGATGGCGGTCCAGGCCTATGCCACGTTGATCCGCTTTAATGCCGAGGTCATGAGCGGGCCGATGGTGATGTTCAGCCTGGTGAGTCAGATCGGCCCGAGCATGACCGCCCTGTTGGTGGCCGGTCGGGCCGGGTCGAATATCGCTGCGGAATTGGGGACGATGAAGGTCACCGAGCAGATCGACGCCCTGCGGGTGATGGGCACGGATCCTGTGTCTTACCTGGTGGCGCCCCGGGTGATGGCCCTGTTCGTTCTGATGCCGGTCCTGGGGGCGTTGGCGGGTTGCGTGGGTACCTTCGCCGGCGGCATCTTCCTGACGAAGCTGTGGGAGGTGGATTCCGGGGCCTACTGGTTCCAGACCCAGCGTTATGTCGCCACCTGGGACATCATGACCGGCATCGCCAAGTGCCCGATCCTGGGCCTGTTCATGGGGATCATCGCCTGCCGTCAGGGCCTGATGACCAAGGGCGGGGCCACCGGGGTCGGCGAATCCTGCACCCGGGCGGTGGTCCAGGGCTGCATGATGGTGCTGGTGATGAACTTCATCCTCACCCTGCTGTCCAATAAGATCTACCACCTGTTCTGGTGAGGGGGCGCGGCATGCGCATCGTCATCATCGGCGGCGGTCTGATCGGCCTGGCCTGCGCCTGGCGACTGCAACGCCCCGGGGTTCAGGTCACCGTGCTGGATGGCGCCCCCGCCGCGCGGGAGGCCAGCTGGGCCGCCGCGGGCATGCTGGCGCCCCACCACGAAGCCGCCCCCGACTGGACGGGCCGGCGTCTGGATCTGTGGCGCCTGGGCACCGCGTCCCTCGCCGCTTGGCCGGAATTCGCCGCTCGCTTGGGGGGTGCAGAAGCGGTGGACTTCCGCCAGCGGGGGGGGCTGGTGCCGGTGCTGGACGATGCGGATGGGGCAGAGGTCGACGCCCGCCTGGAGTGGTTGGCCGCCCACGGTATCGCCGGTGAACGCCTGACCCCGGCCCAACTCCAGTCCCAGGAGCCTGGGATCGCCGCCCGTTGGGCCGCCCGGCTGCCCGCGGCCCAGGCGAATCCCCGGCTGGTGGCCCAGGCCCTTGGCGCGGCGATCGCTCGGGCGGGGGGCGTGGTGCGCTATCGCCAGGGGGCGTCGGGACTGCGCTCCGGCGGGGTGGTCCTGACCGATGGAACCGAGCTGGCCTGCGATCTGACCATCCTCGCCGCCGGGGCCTGGACGCCGGACCTGGCGGGCCTCGCCGGGCTGGATCTCCCGGGGGCTCCGGTGAAGGGCCAGATGCTCCGCCTGGCGGCCCCGGACGGTCTGTTGGACAGCTTCGTCCACTGCCACCACGCCTATCTGGTGCCTCGCCGGGGGGAGGGAATCGTCGTCGGCTCCACCATGGTCTGGGATGGGTTCGCCAAGGCCGAGGACCCCGACGCCATCGCCCGCCTGGCGGCCAATGCCCGGCGGGTTTTGCCGGCCCTGGCGGATTGTCCGGTGGCGGAAACCTGGACCGGCCTGCGTCCCCAGCTGAACGGCGGCCTGCCGGTGATCGCTCGGATCCGCCCGGATCTGCTGGTGGCCACCGGGCATTTCCGCAACGGAGTGCTGCTGACCCCGATCACCGCCGCCGCCATTGCCCACCTGGCCCTAGGGGATCCCCTCACGGAGGATTTGACCTCGTTCGCGCCGCCGGTTGGCTGATGCGGCAACCGTCCTGGGTGGTTGAAGCCGGCGGATCCCTTGGAACATACGGGCCTCGGAGATTCCTGTGAGCAACCCCGCCGTCCATTCCCCTGCGGTCTCCGCGCGCCTGGCCCACCTGGGGTTCGTTGGGGCGTTCACCGACGCCGATGCCCAGGCCCAGGGCTGCACTCTGGTGACCACTGAGCATGGAGCCCAGGACGCCGCGGATCACATCGCCCTCGCCCTGTTGCTGGATCCCGCCGGTGTGGTCAAGGGCGCCCGCTTCACCACCAAGGCCACCGGCGACCTGCTGGCGACCTACGACGTGATGTGCGAGCTGGCGGTGGGCAAGCCCTTGGTCGAGGCCGCGGCGATCAGCCCAGTGGCGGTGGATGCGTTCCTTCGCCAGGGGGCCACCATCCCGGCGATCCCCCTGGCCCTGGAAGCGGACCAGCCGTTCTACGTCCTGCGCAAGGCTGCCGAGCGGGCCAAGCCCACCACCGTCCTGGCGACCAAGGCCAACGCCGCCGCCGAGCGGGAATTTGCCGCCTGTGGCCTATTTGAAAAAGTGAAGCGCATCGAGTTGGCCTTGGACCAGCACGTCCGCCCCGCCCTGGCCAGCGATGGCGGTGGTTTGGATCTGGTGGACCTCCAGGGGAACCTGCTGTACGTCCAGTACCACGGCGCCTGCGGCAGCTGCTCGTCCAGTGTCGGCGGCACCCTGCAATTCATCCAGGATTCGCTGAACAACCACCTGGTGGCCAGCCTAACCGTCCAGGTGTCCTCCATCGAGGAAACGCCGTCCTTTACCTGAGCGGCGGATCAAGCCGGTCTTCGGGCCGGGTCCGCCAGCGTTTGTGCCACCAGACCCATTGTTCGGGATGGGCGCGCACCAGGGCTTCCTGGTATTGCGTGGCCCAGTCGGTGATCGCCTGGATGCCCGCCTCGCGGTTGGCTGGTTTTGCTATCTGCATCCGCGGCCCGACATGCAGGACCCACCGCCCGGCCCGGCGCAGGAAAAACACCGGCTGCACCGGACATCTGGCTACCAGGGACAGACCCGCAGGAGCACTCGGCGTGTACGCCAGGTGCCCGAACCACGGCACGAAGACCCCGGCCAAATTCGGTACATCCTGATCCGCCAAGGTGGC
>CANIXE010000288.1 GCA_947470885.1 Planctomycetota bacterium | reverse complement strand
GCCCACGCTACGTTGTAGAGGTGGGGCGCATGCCGGGGCAGTTCCCGGCCCATCACCCCCCGGCCCTTGGCCAGACCGTCACCGAATCCCAAGTCCGGGTTGTGGCAGGTGGCGCACGATGCGGAGCGGGTGGCCGATAGACGCGGATCAAAGAACAAAGTCCGACCCAGGGCGATTTCCGCCGGAGTCGGCGGAACACCATTCGGGTAGTCGATGGAGGCGGGATCCGGGGTGCCCAAGGCCTTGGCCGCCCGGGCCCGCAGGTCCCCCGGGTCCGCCCCGGAGACGGTGACAGCCAGCAGACAAGCGCAGAAGACCAGGGAATATCGCGCCACGGCGATGCTGGGTGTATCCCCCGCTGGAGGGACCCAAGTCCTGGTTCGCCGGCGCTGTGCCAGCCTGCTGCGGATCGGCCAGATTTCCGACGTGGCCCAGACCCGGGACCTGGTTGCGAAGAGACGCTGGTACAAGGCGCTGTCCTGGAGCCCAACGCTGGTCGCGGTACCCAGAAACCGTTGACCGACTATTTCCGGCCCAGGCGCCCCAGCCAGAAGCACACCCCCAGAATCACGGCAATGGCCAGGAAATACTTGAAGCCGGCGACGGCGATCCGGACCTTGAAGGCAAACAAGGCATAGGCCAGGGCGAGGATCGCCAGGGCGAACACCCACTGGCGCTGGCGCTGGGTCACGGGGCCAGGCGCTGGGCGGCGGCGGCGGCCTGGGCCACCAGGTCGGGGATGCCGACCCCTTCGAAGCCGTTGCCGATCAACGCCAGGCCGGGGTGGGCCTTTTCCCCGGCGCGGATGGATTTCACCAGGTCCAGGTGGCCCAGGTGGTATTGGGCCATGGCCCGGGGCCAACGGCTGACGATCACCCGCTCCGGGGCGCCGTGGATCTTCAGCAGGTCCGCCAGATCGGCTCGGACGGCATTGACCATGGCGTCGTCATCCCGGTCCAGGTGGTGGCCGTGGAGCGCCCCGCCAACGAAGGCCCGGACCACCGCCCGGCCCGCCGGGGTGCGTCCGCCGTACTTGCGACTGCTGAAGGTGAGGGCGAGGAGCGACCGACCCTCGATGGCGGGGACGACGAAGCCGGCCCCGGCGGGCAGGGCGGCCTGGCCTTCGGGGTAGATCAGGTTCACCGTCGCCACGGAAGCATAGGCGATGCTGGCCAACTGGGCGGACAGCCCGGGATCCAGGTCCCGGAGCACCGCCGCGGCGCCCCAGGCAGGCTGGGCCAGGACCACCGCGTCGGCGCCCAGGGCGCTGCCATTCAACTGCACGACGAAGCGGCCATCTTCGCCCCGGCGAACGCCGGTGACGGTCTGGTCGGTCAGCAGGTCCACGCCGCTGGCCCGCAAGCGCTCCGCCAAAGTCTCCACCAGCACATGCAAACCGCCCTGAAGCGTGGCGAACAAACCGTAACGGGGTCCGCTGGCCTTGGCCTGCTGGCCGTCGGCGGTCTTGGCCCGCATCGCCCGGAGCATGCTGCCGTACTGGCGCTCCATCTCCAGGAACTGGGGCATGGTGGCAGCCAGGGACAATTTTTCGGGATCCGCGGTGTAGATGCCCCCCACCAGGGGTTGGGCGATCCGGTCCAGGGCTTCCTGGCCCAGGCGCCGGCGGACGAAGGAGCCCAGGCTTTCATCGCACCCGTTCCCCGGAGGGATGAGCAGATCCTTGGCCATCCGCAGCTTCCCGCGCAGGCTCATGATCGGCGAGAAGGCGAAGGGCCACAGCTTCCCCGGAGCCATCAGGTACAGGCCCTCGGGCACCGGGACCAGGCGATGGCCCCGGGCGATGAAGCTGCGCCGGGCGGTGGGTTCGGTGTCCTGGAGCTTGGCTTCCAGGCCCAGGTCCTTGATCAGGGCGATGCCCGCGGGCTTGGCCCGGATGATCGAGTCCGGCCCCAATTCCATGATCGCGCCGTCGGCGGTGCGCTCGGTCTGGACCGCGCCCCCCAGGCGAGGGGCTGATTCCAGTACGGTAATCGCCGCATCGGGCCGGCGCTGGCGCAGACGGAACGCAGCGGCCAGGCCGCTGATGCCGCCGCCGACGACGATGATCCTCACTTGGCGACCTGCTTGGCCGAAGAAGCTTCCTGGTGGATCTCGGCCACCAGTTCAACAAACCGCCGGGCCATCCAGGGATCGGTTTCCTTCAGCACGCCGTGGCCCAGGTTGACGATGTGGCCGGGCTTGCGGCCGCCCTGGCGAAGGACCTCCCGAACGCCGTCCGCCAGGCGTTCCGGGGTGGCCAGGAGCAGCGCCGGATCCAGATTGCCCTGGACCGAAACCTGGCCCAACGAGGCCCAGGCCGCCCCCAGGTCCACCGGGGTGTCGATGCCCACCACGTCGGCGCCGCAGTCCCGGATCAGGTCCAACAGGTGGCCGGTGCCGGTGCCGAACAGGGTCACCGGCACCCCCGAAGGCACCCCCGCGACCATCGCCGCCAGGTGGGGCGCGGCGAATTCCGTGAAGTCCGCCCGGGTCAGCTGGCCAACCCAGCTGTCGAAGATCTGCACCGCGGTGGCCCCAGCGGCCACCTGGTTCGCCAAGTGAGCGGAACCGGCAATCGCCAGGATCTTCCCCAGGCGATGCCAGGCGGCGGGTTCCTTGTACATGAACGCCCGGGTCCGGGCGAAGCTGCGACTGGCGCCACCTTCCAGGGCGTAGCTGGCGAGGGTGAACGGGGCTCCGCAGAAACCGATCAACGGCACGTCGGCGGGCAGGCCGGCGACGGTCAGGCGGATGGCCTCGGCGACGTAGCCCAGGTCCGCAGCAGCCTGGACCGGATCCCGCAGGCGATCGATGGCGGCGGCGTCCTCAAGGCGACCCAGCTTGGGGCCGTCCCCCTCGCTGAAGCGCAGGTCCAGGCCCAGGGATTCCAGGACCACCAGGATATCGCTGAAGATGATCGCGGCGTCGACACCCAGCCAGTCCCGGGCATAGACGGTGACCTCAGCGCTGGCCGCGGGGTCTTTGCACAGGCCCAGAAAGCCCAGGGGCGCCCGGACCGCCCGGTAGTGCTCCATGTACCGACCCGCCTGGCGCATCAGCCAAACCGGCGGACGGTCCACAGATTCGCCCCGGCAGGCCCGCAGGTAGCGGCTTTCCCACAGGGCGGGGGCGATGCCCAAACGGTTTCCCGCGGCACGGATGGAGGGGCGGGAACGGGGAGCGTTGGTCACGGCGGGCGGATTGTGGCACCGTCCCCGCCCACGCCAGCCCGGGAGGCCACGGGATAAAAAAGTGAGGCTCCTGGCACAGTTCGCGCTTTCATTCCCGCGTCATCGCCCCCGGCCCGGCGGTGCGGCACACCCGCCGCCCCGGACCCGGAGCCCCGCCAGGAGGTGGACCATGCACTGTTCCCCAGACCGGGATGCCGCCGACCGCCACACCGAGGCCGTGTTCCAGTACGTCATCGATCTGATGGAGCAGAGCGCGGACGACCACGCGGTGGCCGAGGTCCTCAGCTCCTTGGACACCCTCCTGGTCCTGGGTCACCAAGTCACCCGGGAGGATCTGGTGGCGGTGTTTTTCGCCGTGCGCCAGGTTTTCACCCAGGACCTGGGCAACCAGCCCGACCTGGCGGGGCTGCTGGACCGGGCCCAACGCACCGGCCTGCCCCCGGACGTCACCCTC
>CANIXE010000287.1 GCA_947470885.1 Planctomycetota bacterium | reverse complement strand
GGTCTGGGTGGTGCGGGCAGCATTCAGGGTGAACGACGCGATGCCCACACTGGCTTCACCACCACCGGCCACCCGCCAGGAGCGGTAGCGCTGGATGTTGGCATCGGTGTTGGGATCACCGAAGGCATCGTACTCCTGATTGGCGTCATCGGTCCGCACCGCGCCATAGAACATCACCCGGGATGATGGCCGGGCCTCCAGGCGGGCGTTGGCCCCCAGGCGGTCTACGGCGTCTGCCTCGTTGCTGCCGGGTTTCCCTGTGTCACTGCTGTCCGTGCGGGACGAGAACCCATCGCTATGGGTACCGCCCACGGCCACCGCATAGCCGAACTGCTCGCCGATCGGCCCGGTGGCGCTGCCGTCCAGGTGGGCCGTGCCGTAGGAGCCGCCCTCACCCCGGACCTTCACTTCGGGGGAGGAGGTTGGCCGGGCGGTGAGCATGTTGATCACTCCACCCACGGCCTGGCTACCGTAGAGGCCACTTTGGCTGCCTCGAACGACTTCGATCCGCTCCAGGCCAGCGCCGTCGATGGTGGCCAAGTCTGCTTGGCCATTGTTCAACGAGGGGTTGTTGATGGGGATGCCGTCCACCAACACCTGGGCATCGCCGGGATTGGTGCCCCGTAGGCGGGGCGAGACCACGCCACCGTCAATACCGCCGTTGGCAGCGAGCAGATCTGTCCCCGGGGTTCCGGACAGCCATTGCCAAGCATTGCCTGGATATCCTCGTTCCCGGGCGTCCTCCTGATCGACAACGCTGACACTGGCGGTCGTCCGCTCCACCGTCCCCGGCTGGCGGTCAGCCGTCACCACCACGACGTCTTGGGCAGTCGCAGGATCACCATAAACAGGTTGTCCCGCTGTCCGCACCGCGCCATCCGGGGCAAAGCCGGTAATGGCTTCCGCGCCGGGCGCGGCAACCGCCAGCAGGGTGGAAGAAATGAAGGACAATGAGAGAAGGGACCGGCGCATGGCGGGACCTTTCGACGGCACGGAGGCATTCGGCTTGGAGCGCACCGCGCGCCCCAGGTCACCGTGGATCGGTCGGAAGATGGACCAAGGCCCGCACCAGAGGTGTCGGAACCGTGGTCGTGCCCCATCTCCCGGAGGCCGAGCCGCGTGGTCCTGGCCGGTCTCCGGGCTCTTGGATCGTACTTTTCGGCCCCTTCCCATCCGTGCCCGAAGGCGTGGACAGTGGTCTGGCCGGTCAGTCCCCAATTACCGTGGCGGGTCCGCGCCGGAATCCCCAGTTGTCTGGGTCACCGGACTTCCCTGTTTCACCCGAGCAGCCTTACGACCCTCGGACACCTGGACGGGCGGGGTTGTAGGATGGCCCTCGCAGGTGCAAGCCGTCTGTTTTTGCTCGACCGAGGCTTGGCCCCGGGGAAACCCATCTACCCTCCCCGCCCATGTCACTCGAACAGCCCACGCTCAACCTGCCGAAAAGTTACGAAGCCACCACCATCGAGGCCGATGTGTACCGGCGCTGGGAGGAATCCGGCTGCTTCAAGGCCGGTGCGGGCAAGAGGCCGGGCAAGCCGACGTACAGCATCGCCATCCCGCCGCCGAATGTCACCGGCGTGCTCCACATGGGCCACGCCCTGAACAACACGTTGCAGGATACCCTGATCCGCTGGCGGCGGATGCAGGGTTACGACACCCTGTGGCAGCCGGGCACCGACCACGCGGGCATCGCCACGGAATCCGTGGTCGCCAAGTTGATCCAGGAAAGCCCGGAGTTCCTGGTGGAAATCGCCGGCGCCGGCGTGGTCGCGGAAAATCCCCCCAGCCCCGCCAGCAAGACCACCACCGGCTATGACCGGGACCGCTTCGGGCGCACCGCGTTCCTGAAGGCCGTGTGGTACTTCAAGGGCAAGTCTGGCGGCAGCATCGTCAAGCAGCTGCGCACCCTGGGCAGTTCCTGCGACTGGTCCCGGGAACGCTTCACCATGGATGAGGGCCTGTCCACCGCGGTGAAAACGTTGTTCGTTCGCCTGCACCAGGCTGGGCTGATCTATCGCGGCATGCGGATGGTGAATTGGTGCCCGGTGCAAAAAACCGCCCTCGCCGATGACGAGGTCGAGCACATCGAAAAGCAGGGCCACCTGTGGAAGCTCCAGTACGATCTGGTGGACGGCAGCGGTTCGATCACCGTGGAAACCACCCGCCCGGAAACGTTCTTCGGCGACACCGCCGTGGCCGTGAATCCCGAGGACGAGCGCTACCGGGACCTGATCGGCAAGAAAGTTCGCCTGCCGATTATTGGCCGGGAAATCCCCATCATCGGTGACGAGTACGCGGATCCGAAAAAAGGCTCCGGCGCGGTGAAGATCACCCCGGCCCACGACCCCAACGATTACGAGGTGGGCAAGCGCCATGGCTTGCCCCTGGTCCGGGCCATTGGCTTCGACGGGACGATGACCGCCGAGGCGGGACCGTATGTCGGCCAAGACCGCTTCGCCTGCCGCAAGCAGCTCCTCAAGGATTTTGAAGCCAGCGGCGTCCTCCTGGGTTCCACCGCCATCAATCACGCGGTGGGCCATAGCTACCGTTCCAACGCCCCCATCGAGCCGATGGTGACCGAGCAGTGGTTCGTGACCATGGCGCCCCTGGCGGAAAAAGCCCTGGCGGCCAGTCGCAGCGGAGACGTGGCGTTCCACCCGGAACGCTGGACCAAGGTCTACGACCACTGGCTGGAAAACGTGAAGGACTGGTGCATCAGCCGGCAGATCTGGTGGGGCCACCGGATCCCCGCGTGGCACTGCGCCGCCTGCGGCAAGGCCACCGTCGCCGTGGACGAGCCGGACCACTGCGCTTACTGCAACGCCACCGGGCTCAGCCAGGATCCCGATGTTCTGGATACGTGGTTCAGCTCGGCCCTGTGGCCCTACAGCACCCTGGGCTGGCCGAACTGGGAAGAAAACGCCAAGCACTACTACCCCACCAGCACCCTGGTGACCGACCGGGGCATCATTTATTTCTGGGTCGCCCGGATGGTGATGACCGGCCTGTTCACCACCGGCAAGAAGCCCTTCAGCGACGTCTACATCCACGGCACCGTGCTGGATGAGCGGGGCGACAAGATGAGCAAGTCCAAGGGCAACGGCATCGACCCCCTGGTGATGATCCAGGGCGGCAGCCAGCGCTACCTGGGCAAGGACTACACCTGCCCCGGCTACGGCGCCGATGCTCTGCGCTACACCCTGCTGGACATGACCACCGAGGGCCAGGACCTCAAGCTGTCGCCGGCCAAGTTCGAGACCGGCCGCAACTTCGCCAACAAGGTGTGGAACGCCGGCCGGTTCCTGCTGATGAATCTGAGCGAGCGGCCCCTGGCGGCGCCGGTGACCGCGGCCGAGCTGGACGTGGCGACGCTGGGCTTCACCGAGCGCTGGCTGCTGGATCGCTTGGCGACCACGGTGGCGGAATGCACCGCCCACCTGGAGGCCTTCCACTTCAACGACTACGCGACCACGGCCTACCGGTTCTTCCGCGACGACCTGTGCGACTGGTACGTGGAATGGGCCAAGCACCAATTCAAGGCCGGCGGCCAGGACGCTGCGGACGCAACGAAGGTCTTGTCCTTCGCGTTCGAAAAGACCCTGCGTCTGCTGCATCCCGGCATGCCGTTCATCACCGAATACCTCTG
>CANIXE010000286.1 GCA_947470885.1 Planctomycetota bacterium | reverse complement strand
GGCGTGAAGGTTCGAGTCCTTTCCCGGGCACCAAGAAGAGACGTCCCGTTGAACCCGCAGCGAAAGCTGCGGGTTCAACGCTTTTCAGCAGATCCATTACAAAGTTCCGCTGGAATCACCCCGGACCATTCATGGTCCGCTAAAGCGTTGGTCCGTTGCCTTCCAAGACAGATCCGGCTCTGCGAACTGATAGGTGGTCACATCACCGCCAGGGGCACGCAACACCAGCTGGGTGGGCACGCCCTGGGTGTCGATGGCGATGGTCAACTCCTCCAGATAGCGACCGATGGCCGGCGAACGGGGCCGGCAGCGGATGACCTGGGTAGCGTCCTCGATGGTGAACAATTCCCCCAGGGAACCCCAGTTGCCACCGAGGAAACCCCGCATCTGCCCGGCCATGGCCTGGG
This sequence comes from Planctomycetota bacterium, assembly GCA_947470885.1. GTDB lineage: Bacteria > Planctomycetota > UBA11346 > UBA11346 > UBA11346 > CAIUVD01. Next base: position 3,245 of record CANIXE010000286.1, on the reverse strand, counting down.
CCGAAGGATCATGGCCAAGATCTTCCTCGCGCCCGTCCGCGCCCCAACGGCGCAGGCGATCAGCCGCCAGAATCAGGGTCGCCCCACGGTCGAATTGCCAGCGCAGGCGGGCTCCTACCCGATCGATCTCCAGGCTTCCCGTGGTGACCAGGGGTTGGTCGAGGATCGCCAGCTCCTTGGTCTGGGTGAAGGCGATCCGCACCGCGGGAACCCGGACGGAGGCGGCTTGGGACCGGGCCAAGGCCGACGTTCCCCCGGTTTCGACCGCGGATACCAGACCTGACAGCACGAACAGCAAGAACAGCAAACGCATGGGCCGACGGTAAGTCCACCGCCCAAGGGACAAGACCAGCGGCTTGCCCCGGTGAGCCTGAACCAGACGGTTTCCGCCCCATGCCCTGCTGCGTCATCGGCCCTGGACTTGTCGGCAGTTTTCTGGGCGCCGCAGCGAATGCCCCCTGGGTGGTTTCCCGGCGTGGCCGCCCCGTGCACGAGCAGGTTTTGCTGCCCCGCGGAATGCGCTGCTGGCAACCCCGACAAATCGCGTCGCCCACAGCCCCGGCCCTGGTGGCCACCCGGGTCCACCAGACCAATTGGGCCCACTTGCCGGTGCACAGCCTGGCGGCCCAAAATGGCCTTGGTCAACCGATTCCGGTGGTCGTCTGCTTCATGGCCATCGATCGCTTGGCGGACGGCTGCATCACCAGCATTGGCGTACCCCCCCGCCTGGTGGTGGGTCCCCTTGCACCCTGCTGGCGACCGGTGCTGGAGGCCTGGAGCGCCGCCGGCATCACCATCCAGGAAGTGGCAGATCCCCAGCCAGCCCAATTCGAGAAAGCCATTCTCAACGCCACGGTCGGCCCGCTATGCCTGGCCACGGGGCTGACCATGGCCCAGATCTGGGCCGATCCCACCTGGCGGGCCTTGGCCCTGGAAGCGACCCGGGAGGGCGTGCTCATCGCGAAGGACAGGGGCGTCCGCATCGAGCCAGGAATCGCCGAGCGGGCTTGCCGATTTTTCTCCCAGGTGGGAACCCACGTGCCGTCCATCGTCCGCGATCCCGGGGAGCTTCCCAGCATCCTCGGGTACTTGCTGGGCTGTGCCGTTTCCCCGGCACCTGCCCTGGAACACATCGCGTCTCTTCTGGCAACGTCGAACGCCGTTTCCCGCTAGGGCGTTCAACTACGCGAGAAAATGCGTCTAAAGCAGCCCCAGGAGTAGAAAGCCCCTAAGACTCATCCGACAACGGGTTACCCGTGAAGATGGGGAATTGCAATTTTCCTTCGAAACGCCCTGTTCAAAAATCGCCCGAACCACTGCGGACGTACTGGGAGCGCCGAGCGCCAGCTCGGCATCGGTTGTGCCCGCATGACAAACCGACGCTGATTTCACGACCGGAATCGTCCCGAAGCCGAGCTGGCGCTCGGCGCTCCCAGTGGGCTACCTGCAATTCAATGCGGGTTTCTTGGTGCCTACTTCCTGGGCCTGCTTTAGACGCAGGAAGAAAGAAATTCCCCGAGTTCCTGGGCGATGCGTCCCTGGTCGAAGGCCGTCGCATCCACCATGTCGGCTTCGAGGAGGTAGACCGCCAGCCCAGCATCACGAAGTCCGTCGAGCCGACGTTTGACGTAGCTGTTCCAGATCCCGCATGAGCGGTTCCAGTGGCAGATAATCCCATCCGCCTGGAAATCCCGGGCGATGCCCAGGGTCCAGTCGAGGACCGTGTTCCCTGGCAGGTTCATGGTGTTCCAGGCATAGCGCTGGGCCAGGGTATCCAGGCCATCTGTGGCGGCGAAGTCGAACCACCAGGAGTGGGTGTAGGTGCTGGCGACCACCGCGGCCTGGCGTTCGGCGCAGAAGTTGGCCAGCCAATTCCGTCTTGGCCACACCGGAATCGCATCCCAGATCAGGCGGCGGCGCTCACCGGAGACGGCTGCATAGCCCTGGGCCACCCGTTCGCGCAATTCCTCCAGAAGATCCCGGTAGAATCGCGTGGCCGCCGGATCACCCCGGGCGATGACAATGGGGGCCATGGCGGTGAACGCTTCCCAGGCGGTCCACGGGGCTGGGCGGGTGCGCCCCAATTCCAGGCATTGCTGCCACAGGCGATTGGCGGCGGCCGATTCGGCGATGACCGCGCGCAGGCGTTCTTCGTCCCGGCGCAGACCGAAGCGGGCGGCGATCTCCTCCAAGTGGCTGTCCAGGTCGGCGCGGAACCGGGCAATCTGCTCGGGGGTGTGGCCCGGGCCCCGCACCGGCGGGGCTTTCAGCAGGTAATGGGGGATGTCCCGGCCCTGGGCCTGGCGCAGATGGCCGGCCACCGCTTCGCCCCAGCGACCGACGACGGCACATTGGCTGTCGCAGGCATAGAACAGATCTGGTCCGGGCAGGCTGCCGATGGGGGACGGGGCCCCGTGGAGGACGCCGAGATCCGCCAGAGCGTAGGCGCATAATTTGGGACTGGCGTGACCGGCGGCCTGGGCTGCGGCAATGGCCGGCCGGCTGTAGGGGTGATCGGGATCCCGATCGGGGGACAAGGCCCCCAGCATGGCCGCGTGGTTCTCGGGATAGACCGGGATGATGCCCAGGGCGAGAAGGGCCTCTGCCGGGGCGAAGGCGCTGCACCAGGCGATGGGCCGCCCGCTGGTGCGGACCCCGTCATACCAGTCGCGGAGAGCAAAAGTCGTGCGCAGGCGCATGGGGCGGGGATGGTCGATGACGGTGGGGTGCGGCAACTGGCATTTCCATGGGCGCGTCTAGGTTTCCCAGCCATGTATGCCATTGTGACGGGCGCCAGCCGGGGCATCGGTGCCGCCATTGCCCAACGCCTCGCCGACGATGGTTTCGACATCGTCCTGGGGTACCGCTCACGGGTTGCCGAAGCCGAAGCCGTGGCCACCAGCATCCAGGCCAAGGGCCGGAAGGTGTTCCTATTTCCCGGTGATGTCGCCGACCGGGTCGCCATGCGGGTCGCCCTCGAATCCCTTATCGTGGAACACGGCGCCCCGGATGCGGTGGTGGTGAATGCCGGCATCGCCCGGGATTGCCTGCTGGGCCTGATGGGGGATGACGATTGGGACCAGGTCCTCGCCACCGGGCTCGGCGGCTTCTACAATATCCTGCGCCCATTGATCGCCTCGCTCACCCGGGCCCGCCGGGGTCGGGTGGTGACCATCGCCTCGGTCAGCGGCCAAGTGGGCCAACCCGGGCAGGTCAATTACAGTGCCGCCAAGGGCGGGTTGATC
>CANIXE010000285.1 GCA_947470885.1 Planctomycetota bacterium | reverse complement strand
GGTGGATCCGCCGCCAGCAGTTCCCGGATGAGGGCCTCCACCAGGGGATCCCCCGGGTGGGCCTTGATCAGGGCGTGGAGGCGGTGGGCAAATTTTCCCGTGGTGCGTTCGAGGGCGTAACGGGTCTCGTTCTTGGTCTTCTCGTCGGCTTTGTTGAGGCGATGGTGCAGGCGCGCAGTTTCCGCTTCGGCCAAGGTCGACGACCAGGTGGCGATGCAGGTACCCAACGTCTGGGCCGAGGGCTGGATGGTGGCGAGGAATTCTGCCACTTGGGAGGCCACCAGGGCTTCGGCCCCGGCGACCTCCTCTTCTCTCAGTTGCCGGTTGGCGTTGACCACTGCTTCCAAATGGTCGACGTTGTAGAGGAAGGCGTCCTCCAAGTCGGCGATCCCCGGGTCGATGTCCCGGGGCACCGCCAAGTCAACGAAGATCAAGGGCCGGCGGCGCCGGGCCACCAGGGGGGCCACCAGGGCCTTGCTGACGATGATGTGGGGGGCTGAGGTCCCCGAGACCACGATGTCGTGGCATTCCAGGGCGGTGGGCAGGTGCTCCCAGGCCCAGGTCTTTACCTGGACCTCGGCGGTTTGGGCGTTGGCGGCCAGGGCCAGGGCCCGCTCCTGGTTGCGGTTGACGATGCCGATGTGGCGGACGCCGTGCTCCAGCAGGTAGCGCACTGCAAGTTCCGCCATCTCGCCAGCGCCGATCACCAGCAGACGGGCATTCGCCAGGTCGCCGTGGACTTGGCGGGCCAGATCCACCGCCACCGAGGCCACGGACAGCTTGTGCTTGGACAATCCGGTGGTGGTCCGGACCTCCTTGGCCACCCCCAGGGCCTTTTGGAACAGGGGATTCAACAGGGGGCCGGTCCAGCCCCGGGTCCGTGCGGATTCGTAGGCATCCCGGACCTGGCCGAGGATTTGTTCTTCACCCAGGACCAGACTTTCCAGGCCGCTGGCGACCCTGAACAGATGGCGCACCGCGACCCCGCCCTGGTGGACGTAACCATGGGGCAGCCAGTCCCCCGGGGCCAGGCCGTTGCGGCTACCCAGGGCCTCTGCCACATCCACGGCCTTCACGTCGCCAGCGACGTAGCACTCCAGGCGATTGCAGGTGTTGATGACCACCGCCTCGGAAACGCCCAGGGTGATCCGCAGGTGGTCACCGATGGTGGCCAGCTGATCGGCGGGGATGGCCAGGCGTTCACGGAGTTCCACCGGGGTCCGGTGGTGGTCGGCGCCCAAAACGAGCAGGCGAGGATCCTCAGCCATGGGCCAGGACCTGGAGGGATAGGGTGGCCAGGGCTGACAGGAGCATGGTCTGCACCGCCGCCAGGGCCAACCCGCGGCGGTTCAACCGGCCACTCACCCGCAGGCCCAGGGTGACGGTCAACAGGATCAGCGCTACTAGGGCCAGTAGCACCGCAGGATGCCACAGGCTGACGCCCTTGCTCACCTGGATGGCGGCGCCCCCGGCAGCCAAGCCAGCCATCAGTAGGCCGGCGGAGATCACCAGCGTCCGCTCGATCAGAGTCTCCAGCAGGGGCAGGGAAGGCAGGCGCAGGCCCAGCACAGGGGTCTGCTTCAAGCTGCGTACTGCCAGCAGGTACAATCCACCAGCCCCACCCGCAACCAGGGCAGCGGCCAAATGGCCGGCCATGCACGCGGCATGGACCAGGGTCACGAGATGCGTGCCGGTACCGGATTCCTCGGTGGGGGCGTTCCGCGCCAGGCCAAGCATCGCCAACAGGATGGTCAGGCAGCCCACGGGGAGGGCCAACAGGCCCCGGGTTGGACCCGATAGCCAGCCGGCGGTGAACAGGGTGCCTGCCACCGCAGACCAGACTCCCAGGATGCCGAATGAGAAATCCCGGGCCCGTTCCTCGGCCATGCTCGTGCACAAGCCTGCGCTCAAGGCGGCGAAGCCCAGGACCATCAGCCAGTTCAATCGTTGGCTCTCGCCAGTGCGCAGGTTGCGCCAGCGCTGAAGTGCCGCGGCGATGAAGCAGGCCCCGGCCAAGGCCAGGAATACCAAGGTGATTCCATGCATGGGGAGGGGAGCCTAAAGGCGGACGGACGAGGGGAAGCCGGGGATCGCCATTGTTGCCGATGACGACCAGCAGATAACGCCTTGCCATGAGTAACGACGGCATGACCCACGCCCCTTTGGGGAGACCAACTCCGGTGGTCTCCCCAAGGGAATTCGCCATCGCGGCGATGCATCTGGACCACGGTCACATTTACGGCCAATGCAACGGCCTGGTGGAGGCCGGCGCCCGGGTGAAATGGGTGTTCGACGACAACCCCGTCCGGGCAGCCGGATTCGCGGCCAAGTACCCCGGCTGTCGGATCGCCCGCAGTGAAGCCGAGATTTTGGACGACGCGGAGATCCGTCTGGTAGCCGCCGCTGCCATTCCTGACTTGCGCGGGCCTCTGGGCTGTCGGGTGATGCGAGCCGGCAAGGACTACTTCACGGACAAGACCCCGTTCACCACCTTGGCCCAATTGGCCGAGGCTCGACGGGTGGTCGGCGAATCAGGCCGCAAGTACATGGTCTACTTCAGCGAGCGCCTGCATGTGGAATGTGCCACGGTGGCGACCCGCCTGGTGGACGCCGGGGCCATTGGGCGGCCGATCCAGGTCATCGGCCTCGGGCCCCATCGCCTGGGCACTGGCCGACCGGACTGGTTTTTTAGCAAGGCCCGGACCGGAGGGATCCTTACCGATATCGGCAGCCATCAGATCGAGCAGTTTCTTCATTATTGCCGGGTCGATGACGCCGCCGTGGTCAGCGCCACAGTCGCCAACCATGACCACCCGGAGATGCCGGAGTTCGAGGACTTCGGTGACGCCCATCTGGTGGGGAGCAACGGCACCACGAACTATTTCCGGGTGGACTGGTTCACGCCCCCCGGCCTGCGTACCTGGGGCGACGGCCGCCTGACCATTCTTGGCACCGAGGGCTACATCGAGTTGCGCAAATACCTGGATGTCGGCAGTGGGTCGTCGACCTCGGACGGAGACGTGCTGATTCTGGTGGACAAGACCGGCGAACACCGGATCGATTGCGCCGGCACCGCGGGCTTTCCGTTCTTCGGCCGGCTGATCCGGGATTGCCTGGACCGTACCGAGACGGCGATGACCCAGATCCACGCCTTCAAGGCCGCAGAATTGTGTCTGTTGGCCCAGCAGACAGCCCGTCGCCTAGCTTGACCTAGAGTCCTTGATTGCTGAGTAGGTGACTTGGCGAGCCACGTTTGGCAAAAAACCGCTGCTATCCGTGCGGGTCCAGGGCCGGCGAGGCCTTGGCAGGGAGTAGCGGGACAGCGTCCCGCGAACAGCAATCCCCCGAGCGCGCCTGCGCGCGCGAGCGGGGACGGGGCTTGGTTGCGCGTAGCGCAACATCCCGGCCTAGCCAGGGTCGCACCAGTTCGATCACCGCGAAGCGGTGACCTGCGCAGCGGCGCTGTCGGGCTGGGGCGCAAGCCCCGCTAAGTCCGGACGCAGCGCCCCACGGCCCATTCCCGCATCTCGTCGATGGCCTCCCGCATGGTAACCGCCAGGGGCGGCGAAGCGCCCAGGGCGGCATGGAGATGCCGGGATGCGAGGGGGACGGCTTCCTGGCGGGCGGCGTACAAGGCGGCGATCACCGCCTGTTCC